>DASUPH010000311.1:0-2583 GCA_036276275.1 Candidatus Limnocylindrales bacterium | reverse complement strand
CTCCACGGCCACGCCGATGCCGGAGTCGCGAACGTCGATCCGGGCCATCGGCAACTCGGTCCCCGGCTCCGGTTCAGTGCGCGCCGAGACCCGGATCCGGCCACCGGACGGGGTGAATTTCAGGGCGTTGGACAGGAGGTTCAGGACGATCTCCCGGAACCGGCCGTGATCCGCGGCCGCGACCAGGCCCGGTTCGACGGACTCGACCTCGAGGCTGATCCCCTTCTCGCCGGCCTGCGGCCGCATCGTCTCGACACCCTCCCGGATGAGCTCCTCGACGTCGACCGGGCCCAGTGCCAGCTGGACCTGGCCCGATTCGATCGATGCCACGTCGATCAGGTCGTCGATCAGCTCGAGCAGGTGGCGACTGCTGGCCTGGACGGTCCGGATGTCCTCGGCCTGGGCCTGGTTGAGCGGGCCGTCCATGCCGCTGGAAAGGATCTCCACGAAGCCGAGGATCGCCGTCAGCGGCGTCCGCAGCTCGTGGCTGACATTGGCAAGGAATGCCGTCTTCGCGTCGCTGGCTCGCTGCAGCTCTTCCACCGCTGCGGTCAGGTGGAGGGTCCGCTCCTCGACGTCCGATGCCAGGAGATCGCGCTGGCGGGCCAGGGCGGCGACGGCCTCGGCCCGAGCGAGGGCCGTGGCGGCGATGCTGGCAAACCCGCGCGACAGCTCCGCCCACCAGTCCCGCGCGAGCGCGCGCTCGTCGCTCGCCCCCAGGCCCACGATCCCCCAGACCTGACCGTCGATCACGATCGGCGCGGCAGCCAGGCTCTCGGCGCTCGCCTCCACGATCCCGTCCGCCTCGGGCGCGCTCGATGTCTCCGCGGCTGCGGCCGTTGCCGCGGGAAAGGGCGCCGGCGTGACGGGCAGCTGCCGGAAGAGCGCCTCCTGGGCCGGGGTCAGGGGGTCGCCCGCCACGAACTCGAGGCTGTTCCCGTCGGGCAGGATCCTGCCGATCGCCGCGAACGATGCCCGACTCGCCTCGCTGATCGCCGCGGCGAGGACCGCGGGAATCTCGCCCGGATCGGTGATCGTCGCGAGCTCCTGGGCGACGCGGAGGAGGACGGCTGCCTGGCGCCGCTCCTGGCGGGCGTGCTCGGCCTCCAGGCGCAGGCCGTCCCGGGTGTGTATCACGTCGAGAGCCAGACCGACCTGGGAGACGAGGTGTCGGGCGGCGGTCCGGGTCGCGTCGTCGAAGCCCGGATCCGCCTCGAACATCGCGGTGATGTTGCCGGCGGCGGCGGCGGCGGTCTGGATCGGCAGGCTGAACGACGCCGCGGCCCCGAAGGCCGCGAGCTGCTCCTGGAGCGCCTCGTCCTGGTGATCGTCGGACCAGACCTCGTCGCCGGCCGCGACGACGAGGAAGAACGGCGAGACGTCGCGGATCGCCGAGGAGCTGAGGGCTCGATCCGCCGGCGAGTAGCCGCGCGTCGCGACGAGCGTCAGCGAGCCCTCGGCGTCGGCGAGGACGAGCTCGGCCTTCGTCGCCCCGAAGATGGACTCCAACGCATCGAGCATCGCCTCGGCCAGCGCGTCGATATCGTCGCTGCGCAGGAATCGGTTGGTCGCGGTCAGCAGGGCCTCGGCGCGGCCGGAGGCGGCCGGCGTCGCGGTCGACGACGTGCGCGCGACCGGCGAGCTGGAACGTTTCTCCGGCACGGAGCACCCTCGAGCGACCACGGGCGCAGTTGCGTCCGCCGATGATCGTAGGTTGGCGGCCCGTTCTCCACATCCTCCGGATGGATGAGTTCCGAGGGACCCGTTCAGCCCGTCAGTCGACGATTCCCGCGAGGCGGACACCGGCCAGGAATCCGCGGTACGCGGCGACGGGATCCGCACCGGGGTGGCGGACACCCCGATCGCCGACCCGTTCGGCGCCCGGCACGATCGCCGCGTAATCGGCCTGGATCGCCTTCGCGTAGTCCACCTCGATCGCCGTCGGGCGATCGACCGCGAGGACCTGCAGCTCCCCTGCCGCGGCCCGCCGGACGGCCCGCTCCGCGGCAGCGGCGATCAGCTCACCGGCGGCCGACGGATGGAGGGAAGCCGCGGCATTGCCGCCGACACCGGTCTTGACGACGACCCGTTCTGCCCAGGGCAACCAGCCGGCGACCTCGTCGGCGAGGGCGTCGTCGCCGGCGACGAGCCCGACGGGGATCCCCCACTGGCCGAGGACGCTGGCATTCAACCCGGTCTCACCGACCGGCCGGCCGTTCAGGCGCGTCTCCGTCGGGCGGCCGGAGAACGTGTGGGCGATCGTCCCGGTCGGGTGACCGGCGCGGGCGTGGTACCCGACGAAGAGGGCGACGGCGAACCCCTCGTCCGGACCGGCGCCGGCGAGCATCGACCAGGCCTTCTGGCCCTGGAGGAGGCGCGCTGCGGGATCGAGCCCCGCGGGGTCGAGGTTGTACATCCCGCCGTGGCTGTCGTTGACGAGGATGTCGGTCGCGCCGCCGGCGCGGCAGCCCGCGATCGCGGCGTTCGCCTCGGCGGTCATCAGCTCGACGGCTCCCGGGTAGCCGGCGTCGCCCCGGTTGGTCGGGTTCGGGTGGCTGACGCCGGCGATCCCTTCCATGTCGA
>DASUPH010000310.1:0-5576 GCA_036276275.1 Candidatus Limnocylindrales bacterium | reverse complement strand
GTCCACGCCCAGGAGCGGATGTGGCAGATGGAGGTGTGGCGCCACATCTCGGCCGGCCGCCTCTCCGAGCTGTTCGGATCGAGCACGCTCGACGAGGACCGCTTCATCCGGACGCTGGGTTGGCGGCAAGCCGCCGCCCGGGACCTCGCGGCACTCTCGCCCGACACCCGCGCCGCCGTCGATGCCTACGCGGTCGGGGTGAATGCCTGGCTCGGCGATCACAAGGGGAATCTCGGCCTGTCGTTCGTCGTCACCGGCCTGAAAGCCGGGATCGGCGGGATCGGCGGGTACGAGCTGGAGGCATGGACGGCGCTCGACACGATGGCCTGGCAGAAGGTCCAGGCCTGGCAGCTCGGTGGCAACTTCAACGGTGAGGTCTTCCGGATGCTTGCCGACGCACGGCTCGGCGATCCTGCCCGGACCGACCAGCTGTTCCCCGGCTACGACGCCGACATGCCGGTGATCACGCCGAGCGGATTGAAGGGCTCGGGCGGCGCGGGGGCGACGGCGTCTGACGACGCAGTGGGCACGACGGTCGCGGTGGGGTCCAAGGCACAGGCGCCCGCGGCGACAGCCGGCGCTCTGGCGGCCTGGCGCGACATCGCCGCGCTCGGATCGCGGGTCATGAAGCTGGCCGGCCTCGACGGCGCCGAGGGCATCGCGGGCGACCACCAGGTCGGCTCGAACAACTGGGTCGTCGGGCCGTCGAAGAGCGCCACGAAGTCCGCCCTCCTCGCCAACGACCCGCACCTCGGGATCGCGATGCCGTCCGTCTGGTTCATGAACGGGCTGCGCTGCCGGGCGGTCGGCAAGGCCTGCCCGTTCGACGTCGTCGGCGTCTCGTTCCCGGGCCTGCCCGGCGTGACCCTCGGCCACAACGAGCGCATCGCCTGGGGCGCGACGAACGTCGGCCCCGACGTCGAGGACCTCTTCTCGATCGAGCCCGATCCGGCCAATCCGCAGGCCTACATGCACGCCGGCGCATCGGTCCCGTTCGTGGTCCGCAACGAGACGATCAAGGTGGCGGGCGGCGATCCGGTGCAGCTGGTCGTTCGGCAAACCGTGCACGGGCCGATCGTCAACGGCGTCGACGACCGTCTCGAGAACGCGCCGCTCCTCGCCCTCCGATGGACAGGCACCGACGCCGTCGACGGCACGCTCGAGTCCCTGTTCCGCGTCAACACCGCCGCCGACTTCGAACAGTTCCACGCCGCCTTCAAGGGCTACGGCTCACCCTCCCAGAACTTCGTCTACGCCGATGTCGACGGGCACATCGGCTACGTCCTGCCGGGGCGGATCCCGATCCGCGGCGACGATGCCGATCGCGGCGCCAGGATCCGGTCCGGCAGCGACGGGCGCCACGACTGGGTCGGGACGATCCCGTTCGAGGACCTGCCGTGGCAGCTCGATCCGCCGTCCGGCCTGATCGTCACCGCCAACAACGCCGCGGTCGACGCGAAGTACCCGCATTTCCTCGCCGACGAGTGGGATCCCGGTTACCGGGCGAAACGGATCGCCGAGCTCCTCGACGCCGCGATCGTCGATGGCGGCGCGACGATCGGTGACATCCGGGCGATCCAGAGCGACACGGCGATGCCGCGTGCGGTGGCCGTCGTGCCGTTCGTAGCCACCGTCAAGCCGACGACCGAGGACGGGATCCTGCTCGCCACCCGGATCGCCGAATGGCGCGCGTTCGACTGTCCGACGGACTCGGTCGGTTGCGCCGCCTACCTGAGCTTCGAGTACCGCCTGATCCGGGGCCTGTTCGACGACGAGCTGGGGCCGCTGGCCCGCGAGTACGTCGGTCAGGGCGCGTCCTGGCAGGCGACGATCGCCCTTCTCTCGAAGCCCGACTCGCCGTGGTGGGACGACACGACGACGACCGACCGCCACGAGACCCGGGACGAGGTCATCGCCGCAGCGCTGGACCAGGCGGGCCGCGAGCTCCGGGCGGCGTACGGCGATCCGGCCAAATGGACGTGGGGTACGCTCCATACGGCGACATTCCGCGAATCGACGCTCGGGTCGTCGGGGATCGGGCCGCTCGAGTGGTATCTCGACAAGGGCCCGTATCCGGTGTCGGGTGCCGCGGGCGCGGTCAACAACACCTACTACCGACCGTCACGGGCCTACCCGGACCCGGACGATCCGACCTACGTCCCGGTCGGCATCGGCGGGGTGTTCGAGGTCACGAACCTGCCCTCGTACCGGCTCGCGATCGACATGGCCGATCTCGACGGAGGCCGGATCGTCCAGACGACGGGCCAGAGCGGCAACCCGTTCGACACCCACTACGGCGACCTGATCGACGAGTGGCTCCACGGCGACTCGGTGCCCCTGCCGTTCAGCCCGGCAGCGATCAAGGACGCGTCGATCCAGGAGCTCCAGCTCGTGCCGAAGAGCGGCCCGTGAGCCCGACGCCCATCCCGGGCGGGTTGTCGAAGGCTACTGCTCGCTGATCGGGAGCGGGCCGTCCGGGACCTCGATCAGGACCCGGCCGTTCTCGACGACGACCGGGTAGATCTCGAGCGGCAGCTCCGCCGGCGGGTCGATCGGCTCGCCGCTCGAGAGGTCGAACCGCGACAGGTGGAGGGCGCAGGTCAGGGTGCCGGCGGTCAGGAAGCCCTTGTCGAGCTCGAAATACTCGTGGCTGCAGATCCCCTGCGTGGCGGTGAACTCGCCACCCTGGTTGATGACGAGGACCTGGTCGGTCCCGTCCACGTAGACGATCTTCATCTCGCCGTCCGCGATCTCGTCGACGCCGATCAGATCGATCCGTCTCACCGCAGCGGGGCGGATCCGGTCAGGCCGCGGCGCCGGACGAGCCGGAGGAGCCGGCGCCGGCAAGGGGACCCGCGTCCCATTTCGCCTCGAGCAGCTCGCGCAGCCGCACCTGGGCAGACGCCAGCGGGACCCGGGCGACGACCGGTTCGAGGAAGCCGAGGACGATGAACTTGCGGGCTTCGTCGGGCGGGATGCCGCGGCTCTCGAGGTAGAAAAGCTGGCTCTCGTCGATCGGGCCGACCGACGACGAGTGGGCGGCGCGGCGGCAGTCGGGCTGGTCGATCTCGAGCGACGGGATCGCGACGGCCCGGGCCTTCTTCGAGAGGTTCATCCCGAACTCGCCGAGGAAGCTGTCGGTGCCGACCGCAGTCGGCTCGATGATGATCAGGCCCTTCATGTACGACCGCGAGGCGTCCATCAGGGCGCCCTTCGAGAGCAGGTTGCCGGTCGTATCGCGGCCGATGTGGCGGGTGTGGGACGTCAGGTCGAACAGCTGGTCCTCGGCGCCGAAGACGATCTCGACCTGCTCGACCGAGCTGCGGTTGCCCGCCAGGCGGTTGTCGACGCGGCTGCGGACGAGCCGCCCGCCGAGCTGGGCGAGCGCCCAGTGGAGCGTCGCTCCGTCGCCGATCTCGGCCTGCCGATGCTGGAACGCGACGGTCCCCGCCGCGAGGTCCTGGATGCTCGCGACCGCGAGCTCCGAGCCGGCGGCGAGGTGAACCTCGAGGGTGCCCGTGAAGAGCGCCTGCGGCCCGTCGTGGCCGCTTGCCTCGGACGACGGCTCCAGCTCTTCGACGATCGACGCCGACGCGCCCTCGCCGAGGTCGATGATCGTCCGCGTGATGAGGGCACGGCCGGCTTCGCCGGCCTGCCAACGGAGCACGATCGGCCGCTCGAGCCGAACGCCGGCCGGCACGTGGACGACGACCCCCTGGTTCCAGCCGGCTCGCGTCAGCTGGGCCAGCTTGTCGTCGAGCGGCAGGGAGCGCTCGTCGTCCAGGAGCCGCCGGGCGACGTCGTCATCCCGTGCGACGACGCCGAGGAGGCTGTCGAGGACGACCCCGGCGGCACGCGCGTCGTCATCGAGGGCCAGCGCGTCGACGCGATCTTCGCTGAACGCCGCGAACCCGGCGGCGCCCTCCGGCAGAGCCGGCGACACGCCGAGGGTCGCCGCCGCCGGCGCCTCCCAGGGCGTCACCGCCGCGAGGTCGGCCGTCCGCAGGTCGACGTACGTCGTGTAGAGCTGGCTCGACTCGACCGGCAACGCCAGGTAGCGCGCGAATGCGGCGCTCCGATCGGCCGTCAGCCAGTCCGGCTCGGTCGACGCTCGCGCTGCGAGGAAGGCCTCGTCGAGGGTGAAGGTCAGCTCGCTCGGAGAGCGCCGTGGGGCGCGCGTCGTGCGGGCCGTCGCGACCGGCGCAGCCCTCCCGGTCGCCTCGATCACCCGAGCGACCCCTCCATCTCGAGCTTCACGAGCCGGTTGAACTCGATCGCGTACTCCATCGGGAGCTCCTTCGTGAACACCTCGAGGAAGCCCTGGACGATCAGGTTCTGCGCGTCGTTCTCCGTGAGGCCGCGGCTCATCAGGTAGAAGACCTGCTCGGCGCTGATCTTGCCGACCGTGGCCTCGTGGGTCATCGTCGTGTCGTCTTCCTGGATGTCGATGTAGGGATACGTGTCGCTCCGGCTGATGTCGTCGAGCATCAGCGCGTCGCAGCGGACGCTGGCGACGACGTTCGTCGCACCCGGGCTGACCTTCAGGTGGCCGCGATACGTCGCCCGGCCGCCGTCCTTCGAGACCGATTTCGAGACGATCCGGCTCTTCGTGTTCGGGGCGAGGTGGACTGCCTTGGCGCCGGTGTCCTGGTGCTGGCCCTTGCCGGCGACCGCGACGCTGATGATGTCGGCCGTGGCGTTCTCGCCGCGGAGATAGATCGAGGGGTACTTGACGGTCTTGCGGGAGCCCGTGTTCGCGTCGATCCATTCGACCGTCGAGTTCTCGTAGGCGTGGGCCCGCTTCGTGACGAGGTTGTAGACGTCGTTCGACCAGTTCTGGATCGTCGTGTAGCGGACCTTCGATCCCGGCAGGGCGACGACCTCGACGACCGCGACATGGAGCGATTCCGTCGCGTAGATGGGCGCTGTGCAGCCCTCGATGTAGTGGACCTTCGCGCCCTCGTCGACGACGATCAGCGTCCGCTCGAACTGGCCGGTGGTCTCGCCGTTGATCCGGAAGTAGGCCTGGAGCGGGAGCGGGACCTCGACGCCCTTCGGGACGTAGACGAAGGAGCCGCCCGACCAGACCGCCGCGTTCAGCGCGGAGAACTTGTTGTCCTCGGCCGGGACAACCGTCCCGAAGTGCTTGCGGAAGATCTCGGGATACTCGATCAACGCCTGGTCGGTGCCCATGAAGACGACGCCGAGCTTGGTCAGCTCCTCCTTCACCGAGTGGTAGACGACCTCGCTGTCGTACTGGGCGCCGACGCCGGCGAGGAACTTCCGCTCCGCCTCGGGGATCCCGAGCCGCTCGAACGTCGCCTTGATCTGATCGGGGACGTCGTCCCACGACTTCTCTTCGCGCTCGGACGGCTTCCGGTAATAGACGATGTTGTCGAAGTTGATCCGGTCGAGGCCGTCGGTCCACGTCGGCAGCGGCCGCTTGATGAAGTGCTCGTAGGCCCGCAGGCGGTACTGGAGCATCCAGTCCGGCTCGTTCTTGAAGCCGCTGATCTCCTCGACCGTCGCCCGCGTCAGCCCACGCTTGGTCTCGCGCAGATAGGCGATGTCGTCGT
>DASUPH010000309.1:0-14160 GCA_036276275.1 Candidatus Limnocylindrales bacterium | reverse complement strand
CGGTTGTGGCCGTGGCGAAGGGCACGGTCAGTCGATCCGGGGAGGAAGGGTCGTCGAGGGGGATCGTCACGGCATCCGGAGCGATCCGCTTGATCAGACCGGTGAGCACTCGACCCGGCCCGACCTCGATGAACGTGTCGACCCCGTCGGCGGTCATCCGCTCGATCGCGGCGACCCAGTCGACGCCGGCGGTCAGGTGCTCGACGAGCTCGGCCCGGGCGTCGTCGGCGGTCGTGATCACGCGGGCATCGGCGTTGGCGAGGAGGGGCACGATCGGAGCGCGGAAGTCCACGTCGGCAAGCACGCGCCGCATCCCGTCGGCGGCGTCGGCCATCAGCGGCGAGTGGGCGGCCACGGAAACCGGCAGGACGATCGCCTTGCGGGCCCCGAGCTCCCGAGCGATCTCGATCGCCGCCTCGATCGCCGCGCGTTCGCCGGAGACGACGACCTGGCCCGGTGCGTTGCGGTTGGCGATGCCGAACGTCCCGTGGGCCGACGCCCGCTCGACCAGGGCGGGCAGCCCCGCGTCGTCAAGACCGATGATGGCGGCCATCGCACCGTCGCGACCGGCCCCCGACGCCTGCATCCGCCGGCCTCGTTCGCGGACGAGCCGGATGCCGTCGGCGAGCGAGACCACCTCGGCGGCGACGAAGGCCGAGTACTGGCCCATCGAGTGGCCGGCCGCGAACGCGATCGGTGGCTCGTCGATGCCGAGGGCGGCCCAGCGCTCGCGAACGGCGGCCAGATAGGCGATCGAGGCGGCGAGGAGGGCCGGCTGGGCGTTCTCCGTCCGGTCGAGCACCTCGGGCGGGCCGTCCCAGGCGAGACGGCCGATCGGCTCGCCGAGGGCATCGTCGGCTGCGGCGAAGACCGCAGCTGCGGCTGGTGAAGCGGCGACGAGTGCCTGGGCCATGCCGACCGACTGCGAGCCCTGCCCGGGGAAGACAAAGGCAGACGTGGTCATCATGGCCGAGCGTAGCCGCCGGATCGTGCTCCGAGCGCGGGAGCATGTGCGATGTTGCACGGAAACCGCGCGCTCGGGATATCCTCCGGCCGATGAGCAGCGAACCCCGTCCTTCGACGCGCCGCGTCCCGCCTCCGCCGCCGGCCCGGGCGATCGCCCGCCGCTTCGAGGCCGACCTGTCGGCAACGGTGCTTGCCGCGGGGACGCGGATCTCGAACGTTCGCCAGATTTCGGAGCGGGTCGCGATGGGTCGCGCGCTGTGGCGCGAGCTGGTGATCGGGTTCGCCTCACAGCTCGGCGAGATGCGTCTCGGGTTCACCCAGCTCGCGGCGCTCTACGTGTTGGCGGACTCGGGGACGATGACGATCGGCGACCTGGCCGAGGTCATCAACCGCTCGCCGTCGGCGACGAGCCGACTCGTGGACGGCCTCGTCCGGCGACGCCTCGTCGAGCGCCGGATCGAGGTCGAGGATCGCCGCCAGCGGTCGCTCCAGCTGACGCCGCGCGGGGCCGCGCTCCTGCGGGTCGTGGATCGCGCCCGAGCCGATCAGTTCCTGTCGGCGGTTCGTCCGATGCCGACCGTTGAGCGGGCGCTGATCGCGATGGGCGTCGCCGCGTTGGCGACCCATGCGATCTCGCGCCGCGGCCGGCTGATCAAGAACCGGGCCGAGTAGTTCGGATCGGTCTTGCGCTGGTCGGGCGATCCGGCGACGATGCGCGTGCCCGACCGTCGTACCTGGAGCCACCGATGGACCCGAACCTGCGGATCGTCCAGTCCCTGCGCGTGGACCATCATCATTCCGATGGCACGTGGTCCCCGATGGAGCCGGCCCACCATGGCCAACCCGAGCACGATTCCGAGCGCGGCTGGTTGAAGGGCCTGATCTTCCGCTGCAACTCCTGTCAGGAAGAGGTCCGGGTGACCCAGGGCGCCGATGACGAGGGCGGACCCGAAGAGCGTCGATAGCGGCCGAACGGCTCGACCGAGAGACGCCGAGGACCCCCGCGATCGCGCCGGACGGTGCGGTCAGGTCGTGGTCGGGTTGCCGTCGCCGACCATGATCATCGGTGGGAGCGGACGATCCATCAGCTTCCCGGCCCTGAGGATCATCGCCTCGATCGTGATGACGCTCGTCGTATCGGCCGGTCCCAGTCGTGCGTGTCGATCGCGCAACTGACAGATCCGTTCGAAGAACTCGCGTCGTGCGTAGCGGTCCATTTCCTCGTCTCCTTCGGTGACCGCCTTCCCGTGCGGTCGATGGAGACGATCCTCGCGACAGCGAGGCGGCCCGCCATCGGGACGCGTCCCCACCTGCTGGCCCTGGGGTATCCGCATTCCGGAGGCCCGGCGGGCTGGCCTGCCTTATCGACCGGCTCCGGCGTTGTCGGAGCGGCGCGGCATGGTCGCCCCGTGGCGGTCAGCCGCAGAAGCGGCGGACGACGTCGTACAGGACCGGCAGGCCCCAGCGCAGCGCCTCGGTGCCGACCCGCTCGTCAACGCCGTGGAAGCGCTCCATGAACGGCTCGTCCGGATCGAGCCGGAGCGGCGAGAAGCCGTACGTGGGGATCTCGAGGGCGGCCGTGTGCTTGGCGTCCGTGGCGAACGGGACCATGAACGGCAGCGGGATGCCGTCGGGATCGTGGTCGATGATCGTTCGCTCCATCGTCCGATAGAGCTCGGAGTCCGTCGGGGCGTCGACCGGCGGGGCATGGATGACGAGCTCGACGTCGACGTGCGTGGCGAGATCCTCGCCGAGCCGGTCGACGACGACGTCCCGCATCGCCTCTTCGGTCGTGCCCGGCAGGACGCGGCAGTCGAGCTCGATCGTCGCCTCGCCCGGGATCACGTTGTACTTCACGCCGGCGTGGACGATGTTCGGGCTGATCGTATCCCGGAGGAGCGCCCGAACGACCCTGGCCGGCATCGCGTCGCAGACGGCGTCGAGGGCCGCCTCGCCGAGCCGCGGATCGTCGCTCGCGAGCGCCCGCAGGAGCCGTGCCTCCTCGCCCTCGACGTGGTCGGCGACGCCGCCGAGGAAGGTCCGCATGACCGGCGTCAGACGTGGCGGGCCCTGGACCGCGAGGCGCGTCACGGCCCGGGCGGCCCGGACCGCCGCGTTGTCGTCGCGCGGCATCGAGCCGTGGCCCCAGGTCCCGTGGACCGTCAGGCGGTAGACGGCGTAGCCCTTCTCGGCAACCCCGATCGGGTAGAAGCGGCGGCCGCCGAAGCTCGTCGCGACGGCGCCGGATTCGTTGATCGCCGCCGCCGCGCGGAGCAACTCCGGCCGCTCCTGGACGATCCAGCCGATGCCGTTCAGGCCGCCCGCCTCCTCGTCGGCCGTGCTGGCGAACAGGATGTCGCGGGTCAGACCCGGAACGGGGTCGGAGGCTGGGTCGCGTCCGGCAGCCCTGGCCTCGTCGGCCAGCAGTCGGACCACCCCGAGCTCCATCGCGACGAGATTCTTCATGTCGACCGCCCCGCGACCCCAGACGTAGCCGTCGGCGACGTCGCCGGCGAAGGGATCGTGGGTCCACAGCTCCGGCGCCGCCGGGACGACGTCGAGATGGCCCAGGAGGAGGAGTGGCTCACCGCCGGAGCCATCGCCGCGGAGGCGGGCGGCGACGGAGCCGCGGCCGGGCACCATCTCGAGGATCTCCGGGCGGAGACCGGCGTCCGCGAGGGCCGCGGCGATCCAGTCGGCCGCTCGGCGCTCGCCATCCGGAGCCTCGACCGGCGGTGGGTTGATCGAGGGGATCCGGATGAGCTCCCGGAGGTCCTCGACGAGCCGGTCGTGGGCGCGCGTCCAGGTCGCGGTGTCGAGAGCGGAGGACGGCAGGTCCGCGACCGTGCTCACCGTCAGCCGCTCCCGCCGACCAGGCCGTCGAGGCCCACCAGGGCAGCGAGGAGCCCGAAGACGAACCCGGCCAGCACGATCACGATGACGAAGACGACCAGGATCCGCAGGTAGCGCCGGTCCTCGCGATCGGCCGCCTCCTGGTCGGGGTCCCGGCCGCCGGGGATGTACGGCGCGGCCAGGCCCCGCGCCCGAGCGGCCGCATTCCGCTCGCTGTCATAGGCGGAGGGATCCGGCGGCAGGGGCGAGGGCGGCGCAACGGTGGCTGCGGAATCGTCGTCGGGCGGCCTGCTCGCCGGCTGGGCATCCTGCTGCGAGGCGTCGATCACGGCTCCATCATCGCCGCGGCGACGCTTCCGCGCAGCGTCACGTCGTCCGGCGCCGGCCGGTAGCCGAGCCGGGCATTCACCGCACGCATCGCCAGGTTCTCCTCGTCGTTGCCCGTCTCGAGGGCCGCCAGCCCGTGATCGATCGCCCATGCGATCGTTGCCCGCTTCATCGCCGTCGCCAGGCCTCGACCGCGCCACGCCGCGCGGACCGCGGTCATGTCGTGGACGGCCTCGGTCGTCGACCCCGCCTTGAAGAGCAGGCTCGCATAGCCGGCGACCTCGCCCGTCGCGGCGTCGACACCGACGACGAAGGCGCCCGGTGGCATCCCCGGCCGGTCGACGTCGCGGGCCCGGAACTCTGCGAGATCGCCGGCCGCCATCGGCTCGCTGCCCGGGATGTGCGGAAACGCGTCGACCGCCACGCGGTGGACGCCCGCGACGAGGTCCGGTCGACGGGCGAGGTCGGTCAGGATCAGGCCATCAGGCGCAACGACCGGCGGGCGCTCGAGCCCGGCGAGAGGCAGACGGACGATCCGGTGGCGGTCGATCTCGACGAAGCCACGCCGGACGAGGAACGCGATCCCCTCGGGCCGGAGCTCGCTGGCGGGGATGTGCATGAAGCCCTTGCCGGCCGCGGCCGCCTCGCCCGCGATCGCCCGGAGGAGCGATCCGCCGATGCCCTTCCGACAGGCGTCCGGAAGGACGTCGATCGACCCCCACAGGCCATCGAAATCCGGCGGGTACATGAAGATCCGACCCACGGTCGCTGCCCCGACGGGCCGGCCGGCCAGCTCCGCGATCAGGCGAACGGTCCCCGGATACGTCTCGTCCGACCAGCGGAGCTGATCGATGGACGTCGGCCACTCGGGCATGACCGCGTTGACGATGGCGGTGATCGTCGCGAGGTCCGCCTCGTCGTTGCCGGCGCGCCGGATCGCGAGGGTCATTCCGCCTCGTCGCGGAGCGGCTCGACGACCTCCTGGGCGACCACCTCGAGAGAGGCAGGTCCGACATCGGCCGGCAACTGAATCACCACGTGCGTGGCCCCCGCGCCGATCATCCCACGAGCCGCGGTCAGCGCCCCGGCCCGGGATTCCGGCGTTCTGCCGGCCGCGACCTGGCCCACGAAATCGAAGTCATCCGGTCTCCGTCCGATCGCCTGCATGGCCTCGACGAGCGCCTGTTTCTTGCCGCGGAAGTAGTCGACGTCGCCGGCGTTGGCGCCGGGCAGGAGCCAGCCCGTCGCGCTCTGGGCTGCCAGCCGGATGCCGCGCGGTCCCTGGCCACCGAGATAGATCGGCGGGCCGCCCGGCGTCAGCGGTGGCGGCATGTTCGTGGCGCCTTCGAGGGGATAGAAGGGATCCGGCCGGGTGATCCCGGGCGGGGCGGCGGCGGCCGGCGAGAACAGGGCCTCCAGGACGGCCACGGCCGACACCAACCGGTCGATCCGCGGACCGATCGGTAACAACTCCAGCCCGAACGGCACGTGCTCGGCCTCGAACCAGCCCGCCCCCAGCCCGAGGACGAAGTGACCCGCGGTGGCATGATCGAGGACCGTCGCGGCCTTGGCCAGCACGACCGGGTGGCGGAAGGTGTTCGAGAGCACCGCGTGCCCGACGGTCAGCCCCGGCACGTGGTGGACCAGCGCCGCCATGAGGGTCAGGGCCTCGAACGAGGGTCCGGGGTCCTCCGGGTCCATGTTCGTGAGGTGGTCGTTGAGCCAACCGCTGTCGAAGACGCCGAGCTCGCCGGCCCGGGCCCACGTCGCATCGAGCGTGGGCCAATCGACGTTCTGGGGTGAGGTCTTGAACCCGATCCGGACGGTCATCCGCCCGAGATCACCGTGTCGCTCCGGGCTTCGCTGACCGCGAGTCCCGGCGCCGCCATGGCCCGGCCCAGCCGGCGACCCGTCGTCACGGCGCCCTCCGAGGCGGACGAGACGAGCGCGGCGTACTTCGCCATCACGCCCGTCGTGTACCGCGGCGCCGGGGCGGCCCAGCGGCCACGACGCTGGTCGAGGACCGCGGCCGGGACGTCGAGATCGAGACGGCGCGCATCCACGTCGATGACGATCGTATCGCCCTCCTCCACGAGGCCGATCGGGCCGCCGAGGGCCGCTTCGGGCGCGATGTGGCCGATCATCAGCCCGTGCGTCCCGCCGGAGAACCGCCCGTCGGTGATCAGGGCGACGCTGTCGCCGAGACCCTCACCGGTCAGCGCCGCGGTCACGCTGAGCATCTCCTGCATCCCCGGCCCGCCCACGGGTCCCTCGTAGCGGATGACGACGACGTCGCCGGGCACGATCCGTCGGTCGCGGACCGCCGCGTAGCACTCGCCCTCCGAATCGAAGACGCGCGCCGGGCCGCGATGCTCGCGACGCTCGTGACCGGCCAGCTTGACGACGCAGCCGTCCGGCGCCAGCGAGCCGCGGAGGATCGCGAGGCCGCCGGTCGCCTTGAGGGGCCGGTCGATCGGGAGGACGACGTCCTGGCCCTCGGTCGCCCGTGCCGACGCTGCGACCTCGGCGATCGTCCGGCCGTCGACGTTCGGGGTCGAGCCGTCGATCCGGCCGCCGGCCAGGAGCTCGCGCATCACCAGCGCAAGGCCGCCGGCCTCGTAGAGATGGGTCGCGGTGTAGCGGCCGCCGGGCTGGAGGTCGGCGACGATCGGGGTACGGTCGGCGATCGTCCCGAACTCGTCGATGTCGAGCGACAACCCGTATTCGTGGGCGATCGCGAGGAGGTGGAGGACGCCGTTCGTCGAGCCGCCCGTGCCGGCGACGGCGGCGATCGCGTTGTCGATCGACGCCCGGGTGACGAATGTCGACGGCCGGATGTCGTCGCGGACGAGGCGCATCACCATCTCACCGGCCCGTCGGGCTCCGTCGTCCTTGGCCGGATCCTCTGCCGGGATCTCGTTGAGCCCGGCCGGCGACAGGCCGAGGAACTCGATGACCATGCTCATCGTGTTGGCCGTGAACTGCCCGCCACACGCCCCCGGACCCGGACAGGACGCGTTCTCGACCTCGTACAGCTCGTCCAGGCTGATCTTGCCGGCACGGTAGGCCCCGATCGCCTCGTAGATCGTGACGACCGTCGCGTCGCGCGATCCGTTCCCACCCATCGTCGCGGATCGGATGCCGGGGTGGATCGTGCCCGAGTAGAGCATCAGACCCGGGATGTCGAGCCGGCCGAGGGCCATGGCCGAGCCGGGACCCGTCTTGTCACAACCGAAGATGCAGACGAGCCCGTCGAACAGATGGCCGCGCGAGACGAGCTCGGTCGAATCGGCCACGACCTCGCGGCTGATGAGCGACGCCTTCATGCCCTCCGTCCCCATCGACACGCCGTCGCTCACCGAGATCGTGTTGAACTCCATCGGCGTGCCGCCGGCGGCCCGGATCCCGGCCTTGACCGCCTCGGCGAGGCGGCGGTGGTTGTAGTTGCACGGCATCGTCTCGATCCAGCTGTGCCCGACGCCGATGATCGGCTTGGCCAGGTCGTCATCGCTGAAGCCGATCGCCTTGAGCATGCCGCGAGCCCCGGCCCGATCCGGGCCGTCCGTCAGGGCGGCGGAGTGGCGCTTGGCGGGATCGGACGGGCGGTCGTACGGATGGCGCGGCTGGCTCATCGATCTGCGTCCTCGGTCTGGCGTCGGCCGGCGTCCTGGGTCGCGCGGACGCGCGGGCTGCCAGTGTAGGTGGAGGCGGCCACGACGGCCCGCGATCGCGCCTGCGGCGCCGCAGGACGAGTCCGCCGCGTCGCCGGCCGGGTCGGCCGCTCGCCGGTCAGGGGGCTTGCCTCAGGCCTCCCGCCGTTCCGCGATCCAGTCCTCGACGATCGCACCCAGCGTGGGCAGGCCGATCGCGCCCTGGCCCAGCACGACGTCGTGGAACGCTGCGAGGTCGAAGCGATCGCCGAGCGCCGACCGGGCTGCGTCGCGGAGGCGGAGGATCTCGCGCTGGCCGAGCTTGTAGGCGAGCGCCTGTCCCGGCATCGCCAGGTACCGGTCGACCTCGTTGGCGATGTTGTTCTCGGCCAGGGCCGTGTGATCGACCATGAACCGGATCGCCCGGTCCCGGCTCCAGCCCATCGCGTGGAGACCGGTGTCGACGACGAGCCGGCAGGCTCGCCAGGCGTCGAAGGACAGGATCCCGAAGCGGTCCGTGGCGCCGGACAACAGGCCCATCTCGGCGGACAGCCGCTCGCTGTACAGGCCCCAGCCCTCGACGTAGGCCGTCGGGCCGGCCAGCCGGCGGAATGCCGGCAGGCCATCGAGCTCCTGGGCGATGGCGATCTGGAGGTGGTGGCCGGGCACGGCCTCGTGGAACGCGAGGACCTCCGCCTCGTAGCGTGGCCGCGTGTCCGGCTCGCTCGTGTTGATGTAGTAGCTGCCGGGCCGGCTGCCATCGGCCGCGGGCGGGCGGTAGTAGGCGATCGTCGAGTATTTCGCCTCGTGCTCGGCCATCTCGACGACGACACACGGCGTCTTCGGCAACCGCCCGAACCAGCCGGGGATCGCCGCGTTCGCACGAGCCAGCGACGCCTCGGCGACCGCGAAGACTTCGGCCGCGGTGGAGAAGTGGAGCGTCGGGTCGGATCGCAGCCGGGTGAGGACCTCGCCAAGGTCCGACGTGCCGAGCAACCGTCCGCCGAGCTCCTCGAACTCGGCATCGATCCGGGCGGTCTCCTCGAGCCCGATCCGGTGGATCGCATCCGGTCCGAGACCCAGCGTCGTGTGGGCGCGGACGAGGCGGCTGTAGATCTCGTCACCGCTCGGCAGCGAGCCGAGGCCGGGCCGCTCGTCCGCCATGGCCCTCGGGGCGATCTCCTCGTTGAGGAAGGTGCGGTATCGCTCGAAGGCGGGCCGAATGCCCTCGCGGACGGTCGCGGCGAGATCGTCCGCGAATCGGGTCGTCGCTGCGGCCGGCCAATCCGGTCGATCGTCGCGCGCCGGATCGAGGAGCGGCCACTCGGCGTCAGGCCTCGCGAGCAGGTCGTCGAGCTCCGCGACGACGCTCTGAACCAGCGCCCGCGGCGCGACGAGCCCGCGATCGAGCGAGGCCCGGGTGGTGACGACGAGGTTGTCGATCGACGGGCCCATCGCCCGCCATCGCGCGACCATGTCGGCCGCTTCGTCGGTCGTCTGGACGGGCTGGAACGCGGGGATGTTCAGGAAGCCGACCTGGGGGCCATCGAGCGGGTCGACGGCCCACGCCTCCATCCCCGCCGCAACGAGATCGGTCTCGTAGCCCACGAAGTCGATCAGCGCCGACCGGGTGACCCGATCGGTGGACGACAGGCCGTCCGGATCGATCGACCCGGCCCGCCGGGCGAGGCCGGCGAGCCGCTCCGTCTCGCGTTCGAGGGCGCCCGGCTCGTTGGCCCGGAGTCGAGCGTCGAAGCGCCGGTCGCCGAGCGCGGTCGCGTAGACGGGCTGGGCCGCGATCACCGTCTCCCAGGCCTCGGCGGCGAGGTCCGCGAGTCCCGCCGAGGGATCCGCGGTCGGAGCGCTGGACGTCGATTCGGTCATGGACGGATCGTAGCCGTGACCACGTCGCGCCGTCAGCGGATGCAACGCCCGGTGTCGACCGGGCCGGTTCGCCCGATCTGGGGTGCGATCGCGGTCGCAACCGACGTCGCGGTCAATGCGTAGCCGACGGCCTCGTCCGTCCTTGCCTCGGCGAAGACGACGCCGCCGACGGATCCGTCGGCGAGGATGAACGGACCGCCGCTGTCGCCCTGGTCGACCTCGGCCCGGAGCTCGAGGATCCGGCGGCTCACGCGTTCGTCGCCGTAGATGTCGCGGCCGGTCGCGATGTAGGCGCCGGCGACGGCCGCCGGCGCGATCGTGAGGCCGCCGCCGTGCGGGTAGCCGAGCGTGGCACCCGTCGCGCCCCGAGCCGGGTCCGCCGCCGCAAAGCGCAGCGAAGGCGCCTCGAGGCGTGGCACCCAGAGCAGGGCCACGTCGAGCTCCGGATCGTCGAACACGGCCACGGCGTCGAAGAGGATGCCGCCGACCCACAGGACCCGGATCGTCGTCGCCCCGGCGACGACGTGGGCGTTCGTGACGACGTAGCCCCTGGCGATCACGAAGCCGGTACCCGTCGAGATGAACTCGCAGGTCCCCGCCGAGACCTTGACGGTGCTCGACCGGGCCGCGGCGGCGATCGCCCTCGCCGTCGGGTCGTTGGGGAGGTCGACTGGCGCCGCGGGCAGGGGTTCGAGACCGACGAAGAGGTCGGGGATGCCGGTGTCGGAGAGGAGCCGGCCGAGCTCCGCGGCGATCTCCGTCGGCGCAGGCAGGATCGCGTTCAGGCCACGCACGACGAACGAGGTCTGGGCCTGGGCCGCGAGCCCGCGCATCGGGCCGGCCGCGAGGAGGCCGCCGATCAGCCAGACGATCAGCAGCGCCTGGGCGCCGCCGACGAGGCCGCCGGAGAAGCGATCGACCGTCCCGAGGACGCCGCCGCGGAGCCGCATCGCGACCGCCTGGCCGAGCGCCGAGCCGATCGCCTCGCCGATCCCGACGAGGAAGAGGATCCCGACGAGGACCGTGATCGCCCGGATGGGTGGCTCGAGGTTGGTGAGCAGGCCCTCGAGCCAGGGCAGCGCGACGATCGCGAGGACACCGCCACCGAGCGCACCGAGGAGGCCTGCGAGCTGGGGGATCGCCCCCGAGTTGAGGCCGATCAGGACGGCCGCGACGAAGAGCACGAGGACGGCGAGGTCGAAGGCATTCACGTGCGGCGAAGTATCGCCGAGTGGCCCTCGATGGGCCGGTGAGGTCTCGCCAGGGCCCCGGCCCCTCGCGTCAGCTCACCACGACCTGGATCGGCGGCGCCTCGCCGTTCGGCGCCCGGATCGTGTACGTGCCCGGCTCCAGGTCGCCGAGATCGACGATCGTCGCCTTGAGCTGGGCGATCTCGATACATGCGACGTCGCGCGCCGAGGCGCCCTCGATGATCGTGATCGCGATGTCGCTCGCGGCCCGGTCGACGCGGACCGAGTCCAGGACGTGGCACGGCTCGACGCCGCTCCACCAGCTGACCTTCACGAGGACGTGACGCCCGTCGACGGACGCCTGGAGCGAGATCGGACCGACGGGGTGGGGATCCATCTGGCCGGGCCTGGGCCTGACGAGCGTGGGCTCGCCGACGCCGGGATCGACCGGGGCCGGGTCGGTGACGCCGCCGCCGCCGATGCCGGGATTCCCGCCGCTCCCGCCGCCCGCCCCGCCGTTCGCGGTGGGGACCGGCGTGGGGTCGGGACCGCTGGTCGCGGGCGCCGACGATGGGGCCGCGGCGCCACTGCAGGCCGCGAGCGCCACGGAGATGGCCGCGACGAGCAGGAGTCGTCGAACGGGACGGTGCTGGGTGGTCATGGGCGGCGAGACGGTCGACGGAGCGCGGTGGTTCCCCGCGTCAAAACGAGGGATCCGGGCTCGACATCCGTCCAGCCGATCAGGAGCCGTTCGCCGATGTCGGACCCGGCCGCGTCTCCGCCACGATCTCGATCGGCCGCCAGTCGGCCCTGACCCGCGAAAGGAAGATTCCGTGACCCGATCCACCACCCGCCGCTCTCCGTACCGGATCACCCGCCGGATGGCGGCGATCCACCGAACGCACGCGAGTGCCCCGCATCTCGGCTGCGTGCTCTGCTTCGCCGGGGTCGTCCCGCGTCCCTGATCGCCCTCTCGTTGGCCTCAGCCCGCTCCGACACGGGTGTCGATCCGAGCCTCGTGGGCCGCCTCCCAGGCTTCGATCGCCGGCAGCTTTCCGACGAGATAGCCCATCTCGTCGGTGCCGGCGAGCAGCATCATCCGGGCGAACGGGTCGACCTCGAACGGGAGGTCCTCGTCACCCGGCAGGTGGACGACCTCGGCCTCGAGGTCGACCGAGAACTCGGCGTCCGGGTCGGCCCCGACCAGCTCGAACAGCTGGCGGTGCTTCTCGGCCTCGACGACGATCGGCAGCAGCCCGTTCTTCAGGGCGTTGTTCCGGAAGATATCGGCGAACGAGGTCGACAGGATCGCCCGGATCCCCCACGCCCTGAGCGCCCACGGCGCATGCTCGCGCGATGAGCCGGTCCCGAAGTTGTCGCCGACGAGGAGGATCTGGCGCTCCATCATCGCGACCCGATCGAGGACGAAGAGGGGCTCCTTCAGGCCGCCATCCTCCTCGTAGCGCCAGTCGCGGAAGAGCGCCTCGCGCAGGCCGTCCTTGTCGGTGACCTTGAGGTAGCGGGCCGGAACGATCTGGTCCGTGTCGACGTTCTCCGCCGGCAGGGGGATGACCTTGCTCGTGAACGACCGGAACGGCTCGGCCATGGTCAGCGCCCGCCGACCGCGGCGAGCGTCTCGATCCCGGGCAGCGTTCTCGGATCGCTGACGACGCCGTTGATCGCCGACACGGCGGCGGTGAGCGGCGATGCCAGGAACGTCCGGCCACCCTTCCCCTGGCGGCCCTCGAAGTTGCGGTTCGAGGTGCTGATCGCGTACTGGCCCGGCGACAGCTGGTCGCCGTTCATCGCGATGCACATCGAGCAGCCGGACTCGCGCCACTCGGCGCCGGCCGCCTTGAAGATCTCGTTGAGACCCTCGCGCTCGGCCTCGCGCTTCACTTCGTCCGAACCCGGGACGATCATCATCCGGACGCCGTCTGCGACATGCCGGTCGCGGAGGACCTCCGCGGCCAGCCGGAGGTCGCTGATCCGGCCATTCGTGCACGACCCGACGAAGACGACATCGACCTTCTGGCCGAGGATCGGCTGACCGGGCTGGAGGTCCATGTACTCGAGGGCTCGCTCGAGAGCCCGCCGGGCCGAAGCGTCGACCTGGTCGGCCGGTGCGGGAACGCGGGAGGTGATCGGGATGCCCATGCCGGGGTTCGTCCCGTACGTCACCATCGGGGCGAGGGCCGAGGCGTCGATCGAGATCGTCTTGTCGTAGGCCGCGCCCTCGTCGGTCGGGAGCGTCCGCCAGCGAGCCACCGCGTCGTCCCAGGCGGCATCGCTCGGGGCGTGCCGCCGGCCGTGGATGTACTCGAAGGTCGTGTCATCGGGGGCGATCAGCCCGGCCCGCGCGCCGCCCTCGATCGACATGTTGCAGATCGTCATCCGCTGCTCCATCGTCAGGGCCCGGATCGCGTCGCCGCGGTACTCGAACACGTGACCTGTCCCGCCACCGATCCCGATCCGGGCAATGAGGGCCAGGATGACGTCCTTGCTGCTGACCCCGGGATCGAGCCGCCCGTCGACCCGGACCTCGTAGGTCTTCGGCTGGCGCTGGAGGAGTGTCTGAGTCGCGAGGACCATCTCGACCTCGCTCGTCCCGATCCCGAATGCGAGGGCCCCGAACGCCCCGTGGGTGGCCGTGTGGGAGTCGCCGCAGACGATCGTCATGCCGGGCTGGGTCAGGCCGAGCTGCGGCCCGATCACGTGGACGATGCCCTGGTCGGGCGAGCCCAGGCCGTGGAGCGGCACCCCGAACTCCTCGCAGTTCGTCGTCAGCTGGCCGACCTGGGCGGCGGCCATCGGATCGGCCATGGGCAGCGCCCGGGAGTGAGTCGGGGTCGAGTGGTCGGCCGTCGCGATCGTGCGTTCCGGATGGCGGACGCCGAGTCCCCGGCCACGGAGGCCGCTGAACGCCTGCGGCGAGGTGACCTCGTGGACGAGATGGAGATCGACCGCGAGGACGGCCGGCGCGCCCGGATCCTGGCTGACGACGTGATCGTCCCAGATCTTCTCGACGATCGTGCGGGGTCCGGTCATGGCGTGACGGCTCGCTCGTGCGCTCGGTTGGTGGATTGGAGAGGGTAGCAGGTGGCCTCATCGGGAGGGTCGGGTCGAATCCCGTCGGTCCCGGTGCGGGATCGCAACGCATCCTGAAAAGTGACGGGAACAGTGACGGCCTGATGACACTTCGGAAACCGCTCCGGTGGTATCACACGATCTGCCGGGGGAAACGGCACCCAGAGGGGAGCCCGCCTGATCCGCGCGCGCCGGGGCCTGGC
>DASUPH010000308.1:0-5923 GCA_036276275.1 Candidatus Limnocylindrales bacterium | reverse complement strand
GAGGAGCGACCCGAACAGGCCGGCGCCGATCCCCCCGCCGATCATCAACAGCCCGTCGATCACATGAGTCCTCGGACCGATGGTTTGCGAGGCCGGGCTGCGGCGCGGCCAGCCGAGCTCAGCCTTGGGCCTCGGAGGGCGAGTGCCAAGTCAGCGGATAGGTTGCTGCAATCTACGGACGGAGATGCTGCGGCGCGTACGGCAGCAGGGCAACGATCCGGGCCCGCTTCAGGGCCACGGCCAGCTCCCGCTGGTGCTCGGCGCACGTGCCGGTCTTCCGACGCGGCTCGATCTTCGCCCGCTCCGAGAGATAGCGGCGGAGGCGGTTGACCTCCTTGTAGTCGATCGAGACGGTCTTGTCCGCGCAGAACGCGCAGACCTTTCGTCGGCGTCGGTCGCGGTAGTAGTCGTCGCGCTTCTTGGATCGGGTCGGCGGCATGTCGGTTGGTCTCCTGGGCGGGGCGGCCCGTGAGCCGCCGCGGGGTGTCGGTCAGAGGGAATGCAGTCGGACGTCAGAACGGCAGGTCGTCGAGCTCGCCTTCGTCGAAGTTGCCGCCGCCACCGCCGCTGTTGCCACCGCCGTTGCCGCGGCTGCCACCGCCGCTCGACGCCCCGACGGGAGCACCGCCGGCGCCACCGCCAGCGGCTGCCGGCGCCGCGGCCGCGAACTGCCCGCCGTCACCCTCGTCGCGGTTCCGCTTCTCGAGGTTGACGAGGCTGTCTGCGGTGATCTCCAGCGAGGTCCGCTTCTGGCCGTCACGACCCTCGAACTCGCGGGTCTTGAAGCGGCCCTCGACGAACACCTTGTTGCCCTTCCGGAAGGTCTCGGCGGCTCGCTCGGCGCGATCGCCCCAGATGCTGACCCGGAACCAGTCGGTCTCCTCGATCCACTCGCCGGTCTGCTGGTTCTTGGTGCTCTGGTTGACGGCGACGTTGAACTGCGTGACCGGCCTTCCGCTGGGGGTATAGCGCATCTCCGGATCCGCCCCCAGGTTGCCGATGATCATCACCTTGCACAGGGCCATCGTGGCGCTCCCTCAGTCGATCGCGGCGGGTGCCGCTTCCGTCTCGGATTCGTCGATCCGCTCGGGCACGTCGAGGTCGTCCTCGTCCTCGTCCTCGGCGAGCGGCAGGTCGGTGTCGTCGGATTCCTCGCCGCCCTCGGTGAGGCCGTCGGCTCGGGATGGCCTGGCGGGTCGATCGTCACGGGTCACGAGATGGCGGAGGACCTCCTCCGTGATCAGCAGACCGCGCTCCATCTCCACGATCACGCCGGCGGGCGCCTCGAACAGGACGATGTGATACGAGCCTTCGCGGTAGCGATCGATCGGGTAGGCCAGCCGGCGTCGGCCCCACGGAGCGACCTTCACGATCTGGCCTTCGCCCGCGACGATCTGGCGGGTGGTTCGATCGATGACGGCCTGGGCCTTGTCGTCTGCGACATCGGGCCGCAGGACCAGCATGAGTTCGTAACGGCGCATGCGCCAGGACACTCCTTCCAGATGGGAAACGTCCCGCTGGCGGCGAGGCCGGCGCGGAACCGAAAGGACCAGCAAGCAGTGTAGCACGGGGCCCGGCGGCAGCCCCCCCGACCGCTCCGACAGGCGTCGGCCGGGCTTGCCCGACGCTTGCCCGAGACGGTCTGGCCGCCGCTCGATGTATCCTGCGGACGGTCGGTCCCGGGGGACGGACCGACTCCAACCACATGTCCCAGATTGCCCGCGGAGGGTCCGTGCCCGCCAGCTCCATTCTGCTCATCGAAGGCGATCCGGCGCTCGGCGAGACGATCACGTCCGCCCTGTCCGGCGTGGGCTACACGGTCACCGTCGTCCCCAACGCCGACGAGGCCTTCGGGCACGTCGCCGCTCACCAGCTCGTCATCATCGATGTCATCGCCGGCCCGAAGACCGCGATCGAGATCTGTCGGGAGATCCGGGCAACGCCGTCGATGGCCTCGATCCCGGTCCTGTGCGTCAGCCAGGTCGACGACGTCGAGGATCGCATCCGCTTCCTGGAGGCGGGAGCCGACGACGTCGTCGCGAGGCCGTTCGATGCGCGCGAGATCGACGCCAGGGTCGAGGCACTGCTCCTCCGCTTCAAGCGCTCGAAGGACCTGACCGCCGTCGTCTCGAGCGACGGCCTGACGCTCAACCACACCCGGCGGACGGTCGCCGTCCACAGCCCGAAAGGCGGCGTCGGGACGTCGACGATCGCGACCAACATCGCGATGGCGGCGGCTCAGCTGCGCCCCGACCGGGTCATCATCGTCGACCTCGACCTCCAGTTCGGGCAGGTGGCGACCCACCTCAACCTGATCCCCCGCCAGACCCTCGCCGACGTCGTCCGCGAGGAGGCGGCCCTCCGTGAACCGGAGCTGCTCCGGACCTATGCGACGAAGCACGACAGCGGGCTGCATGTCCTCGCCGCCCCGATCGGTCCCGAGCTGGCCGGGCTGATCACCGCCGACCACGTGGATCGGGTGCTGACGACCCTCCTGGAGAGCTACGAGCGGGTCGTGATCGACACCGGCTCGTGGCTGGACGAGCGGACGCTGAAGGCGTTCGAGCACGCGGAGAGCGTCCTGTTCGTGATGAACCCGGAGATCGCCGCGCTCAAGGCCATGGCCGCTCTCGTCGAGTACCTCAACGAGGCCGGGACCGTCGCCGCGAAGTCGACCTTCGTCCTGAACAACACGTTCGGCCGCGAGATCCTCAAGCTACGCGACGTCGAGAGCGCGCTCGGGACCAAGATCGCGATGGAGCTGCCGTACGACCCGTTCCTCTACCTCAAGGCGGTCAACGAGGGCAACCCGATCGTGATCGGCGCTCCGCAGTCCGTGCCGGCCGAGCGGCTCGTTGCCCTCTCGGCCACCGTCTTCGGCTCCGACGGCATCGTCGTCCCGGTCGAGACCGAACGCAAGGCGGGCCGCTTCAGCTTCCGACGGCGCTAGGCCGCCGCTCGCAGGCCGGAGATTGGATTGAGCCGCGTCCCCATATCGAGGACGCGGCTCAATGATTGCCCCGGAGTCCGGCGGACGGTCGGAACATCGAGGGCTCCGGCACCAGACTCAGTGATGATCGATGAAGCCCGCTGCGGGCGAGCCGGATTGTCGACGACGTGCACCACGTCGAGCAACTAGGGCGAACGCCGTAGGACGATCGGGCCCCTACCCCTCGGGGCCTTTGGCCCTTTCCGTCCCCGATGCTCACCGGGCGAGCACATCCGACGAGTTCTACGTCGAAGTGATCGACTTCTGCAGGTTCGGCTCGTCCCGCGAACAGAATCGACCAAACTGGCTCGATATCGTGTCCGACGTGTCGCTTGTGCTCGTGGGGCGAACATCGGGACGGCCCGTAGCACATGGCGATGGTGCCGAAGCAGGGGTTCGAACCCTGACGCCCTTGCGGGCAGCGGAGTTTAAGTCCGCCGCGTATGCCAATTCCGCCACTTCGGCCCGCCCTCAGCGTAGCGGCTCCCCTACTCGTCCTGTGACAGGATCACGACCGAGTACGGCCCGAGCCCGACCTCGATCCGATGGGGCATCTCGTCCTGGGGTTCCGCCTCCGCGTCGGTGTCGAGCGAATCGACGGTCTCGAACTCGGGGTCGTAGCCGTCCCAGTCGCTGTTGAAGCGGACCCGCCAGCGGCCCGCCCGGGGCACGCCGACGAAGTAGTCGGGATAGGCGTTTGCGGAGAAGTTGGCGAGGACGACGACATCGTCGCGCGGACCGCCCTCGAGCCAGCGATGCCAGGCGAGCACCCTGGCGTCGGCGTTGGCGTGATGGACCGTGACGTTGGGCCCGCGCAGGCCCCGGCTCACGTCGGCGGTGTTGCGACGCAGCGAGATCAGGTCGCGATGCAGCCGGAGCAGGCCGGCATGGCGATGGCGCAGCGTCCAGTCCAGGCCGTCCTCGTCGTTGAACCACGATCCCTCGACGAGTTCCTGACCCTGGAACAGCATCGGGATGCCCGGTGTGGTCAGGACGACGGCACTGCCCAGCGTCGCTCGCTTCTTCGACGCCCAGCTGTCGGCGTAACCGGGCCAGATCTCCTCGGGGACCCGGGACGAGCCGTTCGCGTCGTCGTCGTGCGACTCGGTGTAGATGACGCGCTTGAACGCGTCCGCGGGGTTCGCGACGATCGAGCCCGCGATCGAGACGACGTCGCGATCGTCATCGTCGCTCGCGATCAGGGCGGCCCGGACGAAGTGGACGAATGCTCCGTCCCACTGGGCACCAAATCCCGCGCCGCCGTCCCTGGCCGGGTTCGTGATCGCCAGGTCGGATCGCAGGTCCTCCGCGATCGTCAGCCGACCCGGGAACCGCTCGGCGATCTCGCGGTTCGTGTCGGCCATGAACCGCCAGCCGTCCGCGATCCGGTCCGGTCCGTTGTTGCCCGCGCCGAAGATGCTCGAGATCCAGGCCGTCGCGTCCCAGCGGAGGCCATCGACCCGGAACTCGTCGAGCCATTGCATCGCGCTGTCGCGCAGGAACGCCCGCACCTCCGACCGGCCGTAGTCCGGACGGGTGTCGCCCCACGGCGTCGTCGAGCGCCGGTCCTCGTAGAAGTAGATGCCGCCCTTGCCGTTCGAGGACCACCCGTCGAACTGCCAGAGGTCGAGATCGGATGGGCCGAGGTGGTTGTAGACGACGTCGAGGATGACCGCGATCCCGGCGGCGTGGGCGTCGCGGACGAGCGCCTTGAGATCGTCGGGCGACCCGTAGTTGCTCTCGACCGCGAACGGGAAGGCCGGGTTGTAACCCCACGAGCGGTCACCGGCGAACTCGAACGGCGGCATCAGCTGGATCGCCCCGACGCCGAGCTCACGGAGGTACGGCAGGCGCCCTCGGACGCCGTCGAGCGTGCCCGGCCGGCCGTGCATCCCCGGGCTGAACGTGCCGACATGGAGCTCGTAGACCACGAGGTCATTCCACGGCGGCTGGTGGAACTCGCCGTCACCCCAGTCGAACGCGGCGGCGTCGTAGATCAGCCCGTTGCCGATCGAGCTCGTCAGGCGGCGGGCTCGCGGGTCGATCCGGTTCAGGTCGCCGGAAGGGCCGCGCATGACGAAGCGGTACTCGTCGCCCGGGTGGGCCTCGGCGACGTCGGCCGACCAGGTCTCGGCCTTGCCGTTGTCGTCTCGGATCAGGGGATTCCGTGCCGCGTCCCAGTCGTTGAAGGTGCCGACGACCGCTACGGACTTGGCGTGAGGCGCCCAGACGCGGAACGTGGTGCCGTCTCCATGCGGAATCGCGCCCATGCCGGGGCGCGGGGACGGTCGGCTGGGCACGACTCGAAGGTACACGACCCGGGTCGCCTTCGGCAGGGCGCGGCCGCGACGGCCGTGGGCCCGGAACGCAGTCGAGACCGAGCGCGTAGGACTTTCAGGCCGTGGCTCCACTCGGCGACGGATAGGACGATCGAGGCGTCCCTCGGGGCAGAGATTGGAGGTTCAAGTGAAGGCGTGGGGCGAGGATGACCCCCGGCCCGGGCAGCCGGCGAACCGCAGAGCAGGCCAGAGTATCGGCGACGATTTCGTGCGGACTGACCTTCGGGTGCTGATGCCGTGGATGGCGCTCGCCGGCGCGAAACCGGCGGAAGTCCTTGTCCTCATCGATCCACGGACGGGCGATCGGTTCGGCGAGGTCGCGACGTCGCAGAGCATTCATCCGATGCCCCTTGCAGGCTATCGGCTGTTGCGATCAAGCTCCGCGGCCGCCGCGGCCCTCGACGAGCTTGCGACCACGATGCGCGACGTGCGTCTTGCCTTGGAGGAACGCCACGCCGCGCGACACGCCCGGTGGATGGCACGGGCAGCCCAGACCGCCGCGGCCCAGTTCGCGAGACCGGTTGATGGTGAGCTGGCGTTCGATGCCGGGGACGCGGGTCTCGGCAATGATCCGGAGCCCGCTTCCTGGTCGCCG
>DASUPH010000307.1:0-5985 GCA_036276275.1 Candidatus Limnocylindrales bacterium | reverse complement strand
AACGTGTCTGCGTCGAGCCTGACGCTCACCGCGGCAACCGAGAACAGCACTACATCTCGCCCGAGCGCAGGGCGATCGGCCCGGAGTGCCGACTCAATCGTCCGCTCCGACAGGGCTGCCGCCCGGCAAGCGGCGGCGAAGGCGGACACGACCGCGTCGAAGAGGTGCCGGCGCGGGTCCCGGCTGCCAGTACTCGGAGTCAGGTGAACATCGATCCGGCGAATCAGTGAACGTCCGGAAGTCGAATCAGGTGAACTTCGCGGCATCGCGTGGCTCCTTCTTGGAGTCCACGCCTCGCTCGATGCGCACCGAACCACCAGATGTGGTGGTCGGAAGTCCCTGGGCCGCTACCCGTGGGGCAGCTGGCTGGCGAGGAAGGATTCGAACCTTCGATCTCCTGATCCAGAGTCAGGCGCCTTACCGCTTGGCCACTCGCCAGTGACGGGCCGGATGATACCGCAGGCCCGCCGTTCGGCCGTATGGCCCGAACGGGGGATCGGTGGCGACCGGCTCGTCGCGCTGGTCATCAGACGCGGGCGATCGGGCTGCCAAACGGAATTGCAACCACGCGACCAGCGGGCAGCACCCGCGATACAGTCCGCGGCGTGAACTCGATCCCTGCGACCTTCAATGCCTACGTCGCCGAGAAGGTGGACGATCGCGTGGAGCGCGGCGTCCGGGCGTTTTCCGCAAGCGACCTCCCGGACGGGGAGATCGAGGTTCGGGTCGACTGGTCGAGCGTCAATTTCAAGGACGCGCTCGCGACGACGGCCGACGGCAAGGTCGCCCGGATCAACCCGCTGATCCCAGGCATCGATCTCGCCGGCGAGGTCGTCGCCTCCGACGATCCGGGCATCGCGGTGGGTGGCGCGATACTGGCCCATGGCTACGACCTCGGGGTGGCGCGTCATGGCGGGTTCGGGGCCTACACGCGTGTCCCCGTCGGGTACGTCGTCCCGATGCCGGCCGGCCTCACCGCCCGTGATGCGATGACGATCGGGACGGCCGGCTTCACCGCGGCGATGTCCGTCGCCGCGCTCGAGCGACACGGTCTCCGACCCGGCGACGGCCCGGTCCTGGTCACGGGAGCGAGCGGCGGGGTCGGCAGCACGGCCGTCGCGATCCTCGCGGCGCGGGGGCACGAGGTCTGGGCGGGGACAGGCAAGCCCGACGAGGAGCCGCGGCTCCGGGCCCTCGGGGCGACCGGGGTCATCAGCCGTGACGAGCTCATCGCGGAGAGCCCCCGGCCGCTCGAATCGGCCCGCTGGGCGGGTGCCGTCGACACGGTCGGTGCCGCGACATTGCCATTCGTGCTGCGGACGCTGCGACCGGGTGCGGCCGCCGCGTCGTCCGGCAACGCCGGCGGTGCGAAGCTCGATACGACCGTGCTGCCGTTCATCCTCCGCGGCGTCGCCCTGCTCGGGATGGACTCGGCCAACATGCCGATCGAGGAGCGGCGAACGCTCTGGGGCCGACTCGCGACCGACCTCCGGCCCAAGGGCCTCGGCAGCGGCGAGGGGGTCACGGAGATCGGCCTCGACGAGCTCGACGGTGCCTTCGATGCGATCCTCGCCGGCCAGGCCCGCGGGCGATGGGTGGTCCGCGTCTCCGGCTGATCACGCCGCGCCGGCGCGCGGGAGCGTCTCAGTCGAGCTCGCCCCGGAGCTGCCACAGTGCCCGATCGAGTGGCTCCCGCGCCTCCACGGCCGGATACGGGGTGCGGAGCACGGCTTCGTCGATGCCCAGCACGCCCCGGTCGACGAGCGTCGCCAGCTCGGCGATCGTCCGGAGCTCCGTCATCGAGCGGACCGCGAACGCGCGATCGCCGACCGTCCCGTGGCCGGGCACCACGGCGCCCGTGACGAATTCCACCATCCGCTCCACGGTCGCCGGCCAATCGAGCGGATAGCCGTCCCCGAAGGACGGCGGCGCATCGGCCTCGACGAGGTCGCCCGCGAAGAGCACGTTGGCGTCGGGCACGATCACGACGACGGCGTTGTCGGTGTGCCCGCGCCCGAGATGGCGGAGCTCGATCCGCCGCCCGCCGGCATCGAATGCGAGGAGCTCGAAGTCGCCATCGAACGTTCGGTCGGGTGGGTCGAGGATCACCTCTGCCAGCTCGTCGGCCATCGCCGGCAATCGTTCGGCGACTCGCGCCAGCTGGGCGTCGCCCGTCTCCCGGACCATCCTCGCGCAGCGCTCGTGGCCCCAGATCGGCGCCGGCCGGAAGCGGTGATTGCCGAAGGCGTGGTCGTTGTGGCCGTGGGTGTTGACGACGGCCCGGACCGGGAAGGCGGTCAGCTCGCGAAGGTCGGTGAGAATCTCGTCGGCCTGACGATGCGAGATCCGCGTGTCGACGATGAGGACGCCGTCGTCGCCCAGGATCGCCCCGATGTTCTGGTCGTAGAAGGAATAGCGGCGGACGAAGACGCGGTCGCCGACCTCGGTCCAGAGGGCCATGTCGCGCAGGGTACTGGGCCGGATCGCTACGCTGCGCGTCATGTCGGCATCCACGACGACCACGGCGAAGGTCCGCGACGGGACGGAGCTGCTCGTCCGGCACTGGTCGGCGACGGGCGAGCCGTGGGCGTCGATCCTGATCGTCCACGGGATCGCCGAGCACTCCGGGAGATACGAGCACGTCGGGGCGTGGCTCGGCGCGGCCGGCCTGGATGTCCATGCGTACGACCAGCGGGGGTTCGGTGCGTCGAGCGGGCGGCGCGCCTGGGTGGATCGCTGGAGCCGGAACCTGGACGACCTCGAGGATCGGCTAGCGGTCCTGCGGGTGATGGCGAGGGGGCGGCCGGTCGTCGTGTACGGGCACTCGCTCGGTGGTTTGATCGTCCTCGGCTACGCGGTGGCGGATCCACCTCGACCACTGCCGCATGCGCTCGTCCTGAGTGCTCCCGCGGTGGATTCGACGATCCCGGGCTGGAAGCGACTGATGGCTCGGGTGCTCGGCTCCGTCGCCCCGACGATGACGATCCCCAACGACTTCGACGGAGAGTTGCTGTCGCGCGACCCCGCCGTCGGCGAGCGATACCTCGCCGACGAGCGGAATCAGCACAAGACGACGACCCGCTTTGGGGCCGAGGCGCTGGCCGAGCAGGCGCGTGTCCGGAACGCGCTCGCGCGCTTGTCCGTACCAACGCTCGTGATCCACGGCGAGGCCGATCGGCTCGTGCCGACCGCCAGCAGCGCTCCGCTCGCCGCCGTTGCCGGCGTGACGCGCCGGACTTACCCGAATCTCCGCCACGAGACCCACAACGAGCCGGAGGGCGCGGAGGTCATCGCCGACGTCGTCGATTGGCTCCGGGCGACGGTCGGCCTGCCGACGGGAGCGTGATCCGGTCGGTGCTAGACTGCCGACAACCGAATACCGCCTCCGGGGAGCGCGAAACGCGCTGAGAGTGTGGCTTGGCCACAGACCCGCCGAACCTGATCTGGCTCATACCAGCGAAGGAAGCAGGCCCAAGCGACTCGACTGCCGTCCCGGAATCCCTGGGGCGGCATCGTTCTGTTTCGAGCCGAGGTCGCGTCCGCGTGAAGTCGCTCCGCCTTCTCCTTGCTGCCGTGCTCGTCGTGGCCGGCTGCGGGTCGACCGACAACAGCCCGAAGCCGTCGGGGCCGCCGTCAGCCTCGTCGCCGCCGGTTGTCTCGGCACCCCCGTCTGTATCGACGGCTCCGTCCATCTCGACGGCGACCGTCCGGCTCGCCCTCGACTGGACGCCGAACACCGATCACACCGGATTCTTTGTCGCGCGGGCCAAGGGCCTCTACCGCGACGCCGCGATCGATCTCCAGATCCTGCCCTACGCGACGCTGGCCCCCGAGACGCTCCTCGCCACGCACCAGGCCGAGTGCGGGATCAGCTTCCAGGACTCGATGACGTTCGCGGTCGCGAAAGGGGCCGACATCGTCAGCGTCGCCGCGATCCTCCAGAAGACCGCATCGGCGATCGGCGTCCTCGCCGACGGTCCGATCCAGCGGCCGCGTGACCTCGACGGCAAGACCTACGCGGGCTTCGGATACCCGAACGAGGACCCGACCCTGAAGTTCGTCATCAAGGCGGACGGCGGGAAGGGCGAGTTCAAGACGGCGACGCTGGACGCGGCCGCCTACGAGGCGCTCTACAACCACCGGGCGGATTTCACGATCCCGTTCACGGCATGGGAGGGGGTCGAGGCGCTTCAGCGGGGGATCGGGCTGCGCTACTTCCGGTTCGCGGACTACGGCTTCCCCGAGTTCTACCAGGTCGTCCTCGCCTGCGACCGCCAGTGGCTGGTGAAGGATCCGGATGCCGCACGGCGCTTCGTCGCCGCGACGGTCGCGGGCTTCACGTTCTCGGCGCGGCAGCCGGATGAGGCGGCGGCCCTCCTCGTCTCCGAGAACCCGGGCGTGTTCGACGCGAACAAGGAGCTGCCGAGGAAGAGCCAGGAGTTCCTCGTGAAGGACGGCTACCTCCTCGACCCGGACGGCCGCTTCGGGTCGCAGACGCTCGAACGCTGGCAGGGCTATTCCGACTTCCTCTATCGCCAGGGGTTGCTCGCTGACGCCGACGGCAAGGCGTTGACGAAGCCGCTCGACTACGCCCGTCTGTTCACGAACGACTTCCTGCCATGACCCGTGCCCGGGTGAGCGCACGCCGATTGGGACCGGCTCTCGCCCTCGTCGCGATCCTGCTCGCCGCCTGGGAGGTGTACGCGCGGGCGTCCGGTGTGAGCCCCTTCGTCCTGCCCCCGCCGTCGCGAGTGATCGCAGCGCTCTGGGAATTCCGTGATCAGGCGATCCGCCACGCGATCCCGACGATCCTGGAGACACTCGTCGGGTTCAGCGTCTCCATCGCGGCCGCGACGGCCGCCGCGATCGCCCTCGACCGTCTGCCTCTTGCCCGCCGGGCGGTCGAGCCGCTCCTCGTCGGCTCACAGACGGTCCCGATCGTCGCGATCGCCCCGTTGATCGTCGTCTGGTTCGGGTTCGGATTGCTGCCCAAGGTCCTCGTCGTCGTCCTCGTGACGTTCTTCCCGATCACGATCGCGCTGCTCGGTGGTTTCGCCACGACCCGTCCCGAGGCGACGGAGCTCATGCGGTCCTTCGGCGCCTCGTCCGGTCAGACGTTCCGCAAGGTCCGCTGGCCGTCGGGCCTGCCCGGCTTCTTCACGGGCCTCCGGATCTCGGCCACCTACGCGGTCGTGGCCGCGGTCATCGCCGAGTACGTGGGCGCGACGGACGGCCTCGGGATCTGGATGCAGCTGAGCCAGCGTTCGTTCCGGACCGACCTCGTCTTCGCCGCGATCCTGCTCACCGCTGTCCTCAGCATCGGTCTCTACGCCGCGGTCGTCGTCGCCGAGCGGGCGATCATCCCGTGGTCCGCGGCGTCCCGGGGGGCGCGCCAGTCGGAACGGGTGACGGAGGCGGGGTAACGTAGGGCCCACATTCAGGACGACGGTCGCGCGCCGGCCGCTCACGACGCCGGCGCCATTGGCGCCGCGGCCAAGGAGGGCTCCGTGACCGACATGCTCGAGCGGGTCAAGACGTATCAGCAGTTCATCGGCGGCCAGTGGGTCGACAGCGCGTCGGGCGAGACCCTCGACGTCATCAACCCGGCCAACGACCAGGTCATCGCCAAGGTCCCGAAGAGCGCGGCGGCGGACGTCGACCGGGCGGTCGAGGCCGCGGACGCCGCATTCCCGGCCTGGGGCCACGCCACCCCCGCCGAGCGCTCGGGCGCGCTCCTCAAGCTCGCCGACGCGCTCGAGGCACGGGGCGAGGAGATCGGCCGGCTCGAGAGCCAGAACGCCGGCAAGCCCGTCGGCGCCGCGATCGACGAGGTGCCGGTCGTCGTCGACAACCTCCGCTTCTTCGCCGGCGCGGCGCGCTGCCTCGAGGGCCGCGCGGCGGGCGAATACATGCGCGGGTACACGTCGATGCTCCGCCGCGAGCCGGTCGGCGTGGTCGGCCAGATCTCGCCCTGGAACTACCCGC
>DASUPH010000306.1:0-2761 GCA_036276275.1 Candidatus Limnocylindrales bacterium | reverse complement strand
CGGATGGACGTGCCCGGGACGGCGACGAGATCGTCCATCACCCGGCTGACCGCGGCGAATCGCCGTTCGAACGCCGTGAAGCGTTCCACCCGCGCGTCGCCGACGACCTCACCGCGGACGCGACGGGCTGGCTCGGTCGTGCCCGGCCCGGTCGTCGACCGGATGGGATCCGGCTCAGAGCGCCGTGGCGTTGAACGTGTCGCAGTCACTGGGCGAGCCCGATTGGTAGCCGGCGGTGAACCAGTGCACGCGCTGCTCCGATGTGCCGTGGGTGAAGCTGTCGGGGTCGACACCGCCCTGGGTCGATTGGATGTGGTCGTCCCCGACGGCCTTGGCGGCGGCGTCGGCCGCAGCGATCTGGTCCGGCGTCAGCGGCTGGATGAACTTCGTCGCCTGGGCGTTGTGGGCCCAGACCCCCGCGTAGCAGTCGGCCTGGAGCTCGGTCCGGACCGAGCGACTCGTGGCGCCGGTGTCGTTCCCGGGCTGGAGGTCGCCGACGAGGTCCTGGATGTGGTGGCCGTATTCATGGGCCAGGACATAGGCCCGGGCGAACGGCGCGTCCTTGGCGCCGAACCGATCCTGGAGCTCCTTGAAGAAGCCCAGGTCGAGATAGACGTTCTTGTCGACGGGGCAGTAGAACGGCCCGGTCGAGGACGACGCCTGGCCACAGCCGGTCGAAACGGCGTCGGTGAAGATGACCGTCTCGGCGTGCTGGTACGTCTGGCCCGATGTCTGGAACTCCGTCTGCCAGAACTTCTCGATGCTGTTGGCATAGCCGACGATCTGGCAGTCCTCGCGCTGGTTCGCATCGGTGCCCGTCTTGCACGTCGCGAGGGCCGACGAGTCCGGACCGTTCGGGTCGACGCCGGCGCCACCGGCGGAGCTCCCGCCGCCCAGGAGGATGCTCGGATCGCCACCCAGCAGCATGTAGATGATCACGATCACGATGCCGAGGCCACCGCCGCCGACGGCGAGGCCGCCGCCTCCGCCGACGCGAGAGCCGCGGGCGTCGGTGACCGCCGATGTGTCGAGTTGGGCGTTCGGATCGAATGTCATGCTGGGTTGACCTCAGGGCAGGGCGAACGATCACGTTGTACCGCATCCTGCCTCCGCCGCGCGTCCCGGACGGACAGGCAACCGTCGCAATCACGTTGCGCCGGGCGCCCCGCGGCCCCGAATCCGGTCGCGAGTCGACCCGATTTCCGGACTCATGACAGGTTCTGGCATGTATCTCCGTCATGATCCTGGAGTGAGTGACGCGGTCAGCGAGATCGCCGCCAGGACGAGGTGCGGAATGTTCCATTCGGAGCAGTTGGCCAGGACAATCCACGACGATCGGGTCCGCGAGATCGAGCGGACGAGCCGCGAGCGGCTGTTGCTCCAGGCGCCGGACGAGGCCGAGGCGCCGACGGTCAAGGCGACCGAGTCGACTGGCGCGTTTCGTGTCCCGGCACCGGCGATCGGTGGCGGGTCGGCACGCGAGCCGGCCTAGCGGGCGGCGCCGACCGGAGCGTGGTCGAGGTTCACGGCCGTCGGCCCACCGGGGGCCGGCGGCTCCGCGTAATGGGCGGCGACCCGGCTCGCCTGGGCGCCGATCCGCGCCCGGAGCTCGACGGGCTCGAGCAGCTCGCAATCGGGGCCGACGGCGAGGATCTGCGAGGTGACCTCGTTCGGCCAATCCAGCTTCACGCGGATCCGAAGCCAGCCATCGGGATCGGGCTCGTCGAGACGCTCGATCGTGTCGTACGGCCGCTCGCCGATCACGCCGCGAAGGCGGTCCAGCCGTTCCCTGGCGATCCGCAGCACGACCTGGGCTCGCGGCGTGTCACGTTCATAGGCCGAGCTGGAATCGGTCCAGAAGGCCGCCAGATCGAACTCCTCGGGGCGCTCGAAGCGCTCGTCGAGGACCTGGACGCGGTTGACCCGCGACACCCGGTACGTCCTGGGCTGGCCCTCCGCTCCCGCGACGAGGTACCAGACGCCGGCCTTCAGGACGAGACCGAGGGGTTCGAGGACCCGATCGACGGTCTTGTCGCCGCGGTCATAGCCGATCTCCACCCGCTCGGCCTCCCAGACCGCCTCGGACAACTTCCCGAGATGGGGGACCGGTTCGTCGGCGTGATACCAGGCGGCCGCATCGAGGTGGAACCGTTCGACCAGGCGAACGGCGCGGGCCCGCAACTCGACGGGTAGCGAGGCGAGGACCTTGAGCCGCGCCGCGGCGACGACCGTGCCGAGACCGAGCTCGGCGGCCGGCCCGGGGAGGCCGGACAGGAACAGCGCCTCGGCCTCGTCGGCGGTCATGCCGGTGAGCCGCGTCCGGTAGCCGTCGACCAGGCGAACGCCGCCGTGGGGTCCGCGCTCCGCGTAGATCGGGACGCCGGAGGCGCTCAGGGCGTCGACGTCGCGATGGATCGTCCGGACCGACACCTCCAGCTCGCGCGCCAGCTCGGCCGCGGTCTGACCGCCGCGGGACTGGAGCAGCAAGAGGAGCGAGACGAGTCGGGACGCACGCATCGTCCCGGAGCATACCGGATTGGTGACACAAAGTGTCGTCTATCGGGGACGACCCGGGTCGCCTCCCGGATCGAGGCCGGGCCGGCCCTCGCTGCCCTGGTCTCGGCCCTGGTCCCGCAGGAACCGCTCGATCTCGCTGATCAGGTCGTCGCCGGCCGGCAATCGCTCCTCGTCGACCATCGATTCGAGGCGCTCGACATACGACCTGGTGGTCTCGTCGAGCGTCGTCGCTGCATCGAGCCGG
>DASUPH010000305.1:0-2266 GCA_036276275.1 Candidatus Limnocylindrales bacterium | reverse complement strand
CCGCTCCCGGCTAATTCGGGCCGGCTGGAGCGATCCTGGCCACGGTTGGGCTCGCCTAGCGCCGTGGTCGTTGTCGTATGAGTGGAACCGCATAACGGTCGCCCGGTGATCGCGTCCGTCGAGGGCCGGGTCGGCGCGGTCGCGTTCGATTCGGTCGTCATCGAGGTCGGAGGGATCGGCTACCGCGTGTTCGCCGCGCCGGCGATCCTCGTGACGGCGGTCCCCGGCTCGATCGTGAAGCTCTTCACGTACCACCTCGTCCGCGAGGACCAGCAGTCGCTGTTCGGGTTCCGCACGACCGAGGATCTCGGCTTCTTCACGCTGCTGCTGACGGTCACCGGGGTCGGGCCCAAGGTCGCGCTCGCGATCGTCGGGTCGCGCCCGACACCCGACCTCCAGCTCGCGATCATGGCCCAGGACCAGGCGGTCCTCACGTCGATCCCGGGGATCGGCAAGAAGCTGGCCGAGCGGATCATCTTCGAGCTCAAGGAGAAGGTCGCCGCCGCAGGCATTGCCGCCTCGACGGCGAGCGGCGCGGTTGCCGGCGGAGGCGCGACCGAGAGCGAGGTCGTCGCCGCACTCCAGGCGCTCGGCTACTCGCTGGCCGAGGCCCGCGACGCCTCGCATGCCGCCCTCGTCAACGCGACGATCGGCGGCACGCTGGAGGATCGGGTCAAGGCCGCGCTCCGGAGCCTCCTCCGGGATTAGGATCGGGGGATGGCCGTCGGCCGGGCTCCCCTCGCGCTTGTCGTCTTCGCCCTCGTCATCGCCTCGTCGATCGTCGCCTGCGGCTCGTCGACGCCGAGCGTCCGTGGGCGCTTCGACGCGGCACATGTCGAGGTCGACATCCGCCTGGAGAAGATCGCCGACGAGACGACGATCGTCGCCGAGTTCCGGCCGCTCGAGGATGGCCTCCACCTGTACGGTCTCGACTTGCCGGTGGACGGCATCAACGGGACGGGCCGGCCCACCCGTGTCGACGTCGTCGATGCGGGCTGGCGAGCGATCGGGCCGGCCCAGCCGTCGGTCGTGGCGGAGGCGGTGTCGCTCCTCGGCTTCGACGAGCCGTTCCCGGTCTATCCCGACGGGCCCGTGACGCTCCGCCAGGCGATCGCCTCCAATGGCGACTCCGACGACGGCCGCATCGACCTCGCGATCACGTTCATGGCCTGCTCCGCGCCGAGTGTCTGCTTCGCGCCGATCGAGCGGCATGCGATGTCGCTGCCGTCGGGCTGACGGATCCGGCCTTGCCTCCGCCCGTCAGCTGATCCGCCGCTGCTTGATCCGGCCCGCGTCGGCAGCGAACGGGCCGCCGCCGATCGGGTGGGTCTCGACGATCGGCTCCATCGCCGCCGGGAACTCGACGATCGAGGAGCGGTAGTCGATGTTGAGCCCCACGAGCCCGTCCCGAAGCGTGGCCACCGTTTGCGCGCGCCAGGCGTCGTCGACGCCGTCGAGGTCGGTCAGCTCGAGGGCGACCAGGGGACGTGGCGTTCCCTCGGCATCGGCGGTGACCGCCAGGAGGAACGAGTGGACGCGGCGGGCCATCTCCGGGTCGCGATAGAGGACCGTCTCGATGTCCTCCGGGTAGATGTTCGCGCCCATGACGCTGATCGTCGCGTCGGAGCGGCCGTGGATCCAGAGGAACGGCAGGGGGATCGGCCTGGCCCAGGGGAGCGGCCCGCGCGGACCGGCGACTTCCGGCGCCCGGCCCAGCGTGTCGAGGTCGAAGCCGAACGACGCCAGCACCTTCCGCACTTCTCCGTACTCGACGATCCCGCCGCGGTCATGGACGTTGTAGCGGATCCGTGGTGAGAGGAGATCCAGCCGACTGACCGTGCAGATGACTTCGCCGCCAGGGTTGACCTCCATGTAGTGGATCAACGGGTTGTACTGGAAGACCATCGGCAGCCGTGAATCGGGGCCGAACAGCGCTCGACCGATCTCCGGGCGGGCGCGAGCCAGGCGGCGAACGGCGATCGACACCGGCGACTCGCCGGCCATCCCGATCTCGATGTCGGTCGCGCCGTAGCCGGAGTACACCGATCGGAACCGCTGGAGCAGGAGGTCGCGGAGTCCCTCGGTCATGCCTTCGCCGCCGACGAGCGCGTGGAGCTCGTACTCGTCCCAGGCGAAGCCCGCCTTGTCGATCTCGTCGATCAGGTGCTTCAGGAACGGCGGGTAGCCGGAGATGAGGTAGCGGTAGCCGGGCCCGAGGTATCGCAGCGTCGAGAGGATCTTGTCGACATCGGGACCGATCGACTTG
>DASUPH010000304.1:0-4076 GCA_036276275.1 Candidatus Limnocylindrales bacterium | reverse complement strand
GCTCCGGCGTCCGTCAGCCCGTCCACCCCGGTCGCTTCGAGCGGCGGCGGCTCGACCGCCCCCTCGACCGACGCCATGGCCGCCCTCGTGCCGGCGGCGAAGGGTGAGAGCAGCCTCACCACGATCGCCCTGCCGCATACGTGGTGCGAGTACGGCAAGGTCATCGACGGCTTCAAGGCCAAGTACGGCCTCGAGGTCAATGAGCTCAACCCCGACGCCGGCTCCGGCGACGAGGTCGAGGCGATCAAGGCCAACAAGGACAACAAGGGCCCGCAGGCGCCGGACGTCATCGACGTCGGCCTCTCGTTCGGCCCCCAGGCCAAGACCGACGGCCTCATCGCCGCATACAAGGTCTCGACCTGGGACACGATCCCGGACGCGGCCAAGGATGCCGACGGGTTCTGGTACGGCGACTACTACGGCGTGCTCGCGTTCGAGACGAACAAGAAGGTCGTCACGAGTCCCCCTCAGGACTGGAGTGACCTCCTCGATCCGTCCCACGCCAATCAGATCGCCCTCGCCGGTGACCCGCGCGTCAGCAACCAGGCGATCCAGACGGTCTACGCGGCGGGCCTCGCCAACGGCGGCAGCCTCGACGACGCCCAGGCCGGCCTCGACTTCTTCGCGAAGCTCCAGAAGGCAGGCAACCTCGTGCCGACGATCGCCAAGCCCGGCACGATCGACCAGGGCGCCACCCCGATCACGATCCGCTGGACGTACAACGCCCTCGCCCATCGTGACGCCGCGGCCGGCAACCCGGAGATCGACGTCACGGTCCCCAAGAGCGGCCGGTTCGCCGGTGTCTACGTTCAGGCGATCAGCGCCTACGCTCCGCACCCGAACGCAGCCAAGCTGTGGATGGAGTACCTCTACAGCGACGAGGGTCAGAACATCTGGCTCAGCGGCTACTGCAACCCGATCCGATTCGACGACATGTCAAAGCGGAACGCCATCCCGGCCGAGATGCTGGCCAAGCTCCCGGACACCGCCGGTGCGGTCTTCCCGACGCTCGACCAGCTCAACAAGGCGACGACGTTGATCACCAAGAACTGGGACTCGGTCGTCGGCGCCGACATCAAGTAGCCGATCCGCCCCGAACCCCGGGACCGTAGCGTGACCGCTCACGCTGCCCCCGCCAGCGAGCCGGGTGCGCCGAGGGCGCGCCCGGCTCGTCGTGGTCTCAACTGGTCGTTCCTCGGTGTCGTCCCGTTCTTCCTGTTCGCGATCCTGTTCATGCTCCTGCCGATCGGCTTCCTGATCGTCGGCAGCTTCCAGGACAGCGCCAACCACGACCAGTTCACCCTCAACAACTACACCGCCCTCACGAGCACGCCCGCGATCGTGCGGGCGTTCGGCAACAGCATCGAGATCAGCTTGGTGACGGCAATCTTCGGGGCGCTTCTCGGACTCCTGCTCGCCTACGCCGTCATCCTCGGCGGCCTGCCGCGCTTCCTGCGGACGTTCCTGATGACGTTCTCGGGGGTGGCCTCGAACTTCGCCGGCGTCCCGCTGGCGCTGGCCTTCATCTTCACGGTTGGCCAGCTGGGCCTGGTCACCGTGCTCCTGAAGACCATCTTCAACATCGACCTGTGGCCTCCGAAAGGCAGCTTCAACCTCTATTCGAAGTTCGGCCTCGAGCTCGTCTACATGTACTTCCAGTTCCCGCTCATGGTCCTGATCATTGCTCCGGCCCTCGACGGGCTGAAGAAGGAGTGGCGCGAGGCGTCGGAGAACATGGGCGCGTCGCCCCGCCAGTACTGGCAATACGTGGCCCTGCCGATCCTCCTGCCGTCGATCCTCGGCTCGACGGTGCTGCTCTTCGGTAACGCGTTCGGCGCCCAGGCGACCGCCTACCAGCTGACGAGCGGCCAGGTCCCGATCGTGACCCTCCTCATCGGCGCCCAGATCAGCGGCGACGTGCTCCACAACCCGGGCCTCGGCTTCGCGATGGCGATGGGGATGGTCGCGATCATGGGCATCTCGATCCTCGGCTACTCGATCCTTCAGCGACGTTCGGAGCGCTGGCTGCGATGAGTGCCGGCCCAGGAATCGGCGCCCGTTCGCCGGAGACGATCGGCTCGATCCAGCGCCAGAACGCCGCCGGGTCGCGCCGGTTCGACTCGGGTCGAGTGGTGTCCTGGATCGTCTTCATCCTGGCGATGATCTACTTCTTCCTGCCCCTGATCGGCACGATCGTCTTCTCACTCCAGGCGATCCCGACCGGGGCGGCGTACACCAACACGTTCAAGGATCCGCAGTTCTTCGGGACCCTGTTCTACTCGTTCGTCATCGGCCTGATCACGATCGTCGTCAGCATCCTGATCATCGTCCCCACGGCCTACTGGGTCCGGCTTCGGCTGCCCCGCCTCCGGCCGATCGTCGAGTTCGTAACGCTGATGCCGTTCGTGATCCCGCCGATCATCCTCGTCTTCGGGCTGATCCGGTCGTACGCGGGATCACCGTTCCACCTCACGTCGACGAAGACGGGCGGCGACATCCTCCTGATCGCCGCGTACACGGTGCTGTCCTTCCCGTACATGTACCGGGCCGTCGACAGCGGTCTGCGGACGATCGATGTCCGGTCGCTGACGGAGGCCGGCCAGAGCCTCGGTTCGGGGACGTTCCGGATCCTCTGGTCGGTGATCTTCCCGAACCTCCGGGTGTCGCTCCTGTCGGGTGCGTTCCTGACGCTGGCGATCGTCATCGGCGAATACACGATCTCGGTCTACCTCGCCCGCCCGGCCTTCGGGCCGTACCTCTCCCTCCTCGGCCAGAACAAATCCTATGAGCCGGCCGCTGTTTCGCTGATCAGCTTCGCCCTGACATGGGCGGCGATGGGCGTGATCGCCTTCCTCGGCCGGACGCGCCAGGGCCGGCGGACGCGCGTCCAGGTCGGCGGAGCGCATTGATGAGGAGCCAATCGATGAGGTCCGAACGATGAGCTTCCTCGTCCTCGAGGGCCTCCAGAAGCGGTTCGGCCCGTCGGTCGCGGTCGAGGACTTCAACCTGTCGGCCGAGAAAGGCGAGTTCGTCTCGTTCCTCGGCCCGTCCGGCTGTGGCAAGACGACGACGCTCCGGATGATCGCCGGCTTCGAGCAGCCCACCGCCGGCACGATCACCATCGACGGGACCGACAGCACCTACCGGCCACCGAACCGGCGGAACGTCGGGATGGTCTTCCAGTCGTACGCGCTGTTCCCGAACATGACGGTCGCCGACAACGTCGGCTTCGGGTTGAAGGTCCGGAAGCGGCCGAAGGACCAGATCCGGAAGCGAGTCGGCGAGCTGCTCGAGCTGATCAACCTGCCCGACAAGGGCGGCCGCTATCCGTACCAGCTGTCGGGCGGCCAGCAGCAGCGGGTCGCCCTCGCCCGGGCGCTCGCGATCGAGCCCGAGGTCCTCCTCCTCGACGAGCCGTTGTCCGCCCTCGACGCGAAGATCCGGGTCGCGCTCCGCAAGGAGATCCGGTCGATCCAGCGGCAGCTCGGGATCACGACGGTCTACGTGACCCACGATCAGGAAGAGGCGATGTCGCTGTCCGACCGGGTCGTCGTGATGAGCGAAGGCAGGATCGAGCAGATCGGCTCCCCGCCCGAGATCTACAACTTCCCGGCGACGCCATTTGTCGCCTCGTTCGTCGGCACGCTCAACCTCCTGCCGGCGAGGATCGTCGACGGCCCGAGCGGCCGCCTGACGGTCGCCGGCCAGGAGATCCGGGCGGCGAAGGCGGCCACCGCACGATCGGACCGGCCGGTCACGGTCGCCCTCCGGCCCGAGGCGGTCGAGCTCGGCGAGGGCGGCGGGGCGAACCGTCTCAGCGGTCAGGTCGAGGACGTCAGTTTCCTCGGCTCGATCGTCCGGACCCGGGTCCGCATCGGCGACGACGCGACGGTCTCCCTCGACACGTTCAACGACCCGGGTCTTGCCTCGGCCGGGATCGGCGACACGGTCACGATCTCGTTCCCGCCGGAGGCGGCGCTCGTCCTCGAGGGAGTGGCGAGCGCCGACGCGACGATCGAGGAAGCAATCGCCGAGGTCTGATGCCCCGATTCGCAAGGCTGTCGCAGCAACGGTCG
>DASUPH010000303.1:0-2161 GCA_036276275.1 Candidatus Limnocylindrales bacterium | reverse complement strand
CGAACACGGCCCTCATCGTCAACAACGCCCGCGTCGCCGGGCAGATCGCCACGATCCTGGCGTCCATCGGGGCCTAGCTGGAGCTTCGCCGGCCTCGACCGCGGTGGTATCCTGCCGGTCCTTCCAGAGACGCCTTTCCCGGGGACCCGTATGTCCGTCTGGTCCGGCCCGCCCGCCATCGAGGCGCGAGGCGTTCGCCGCATCTACAACGTGAAACCGACGCCGGTCGTCGCCCTCGATGGCATCGACCTTGACGTCGCGCCCGGCGAGTTCTTCGGCCTGCTCGGCCCGAACGGCGCCGGCAAGACCACGCTCATCAAGATCCTGACGACCCTCCTGCTCCCGACCGCCGGGACGGCCCGGATCTTCGGGTTCGACGTGGCCGACGACGTCAAGCGGATCCGCCGGATCATGAACATGGTCGCGGGCGGGGAACAGTCCGGCTACGGGATCCTGACTGTTCGCGAGCAGCTCTGGATGTTCAGCCAGTTCTACGGCCTGCCGCGCAAGGACGGCTGGAGCAGGGTCGACGAACTCATCGAGGCGGTCGGCTTCACCGAGCAGGCCCAGCAGCGCGTCAGCACGCTCTCGACCGGGGAGCGCCAGAAGATGAACTTCGCCCGAGGCCTGCTCAACGACCCTTGGATCCTCTTCCTCGACGAACCGACCCTGGGCCTGGACGTCGGGGCCGCCCGCTCGGTCCGCGACCTGGTCATGGCGTGGAAGGCGGCCGTGCCCGGACGGACGGTCCTGCTCACCACCCATTACATGGCTGAGGCGGACGAACTCTGCGAGCGGATCGCCATCGTCGACCATGGCCGCATCCTCGCGATCGGCTCGCCCGACGAACTCAAGCATCGCGTCCAGCGCGAGTCGATCTTCAGCCTGAAGCTGGACCACCTCGACGGTGGCACCGACGCACTCGCTCGATTGCCCGGCGTCGTCTCCGCGGCACCTGCCGCGGACGCGGACGAGGCAGCGGAGCGCCAGACGGTCAGCCTCGACCTGGTCCTCGAGGAGGACGGCGCGCTGGGCGGCGTGGTCGTGGCGCTGGGCGGGCTCGGGGCGCACATCCTGGCCCTGCGCAAGTCCGAGCCGTCGCTCGAGGACGTCTTCGTCGAGCTCGTGGGCCGGGGTTTCGACGACGACCTCCGACCGAACAAGCCTGCCAACGGCCGGCATCCGCCCGGTCAGGGCGCCACGCCGGCACGGACCCTGGACCAGGCCGAGCACGAAGCCGGCGAGCCCTCCGAGAGCGAGCTCGTCTGAGATGTCCGTCTACGAGTACCGCCGAACGGCGAGCCCGGCCGAGGCCGCGGATTGGAGTCGTCGCCAGGTCTTCCTGACGGACCTGCGAACGATCGGCGGGCGCGCGTACCCACGCGTCACCGGACTGTTCCGCGAGAAGTCGTGGATCGCCTTCGAGATCCTGTTGCCGTTCATCGCGATCTCGGCGTACGTGTTCGTGTACCGCTCGCTCCAGGCGCCGCCGGAGTACATCGGGTTCGTCGTCCTCGGAGGGGCGATGACCGCGTTCTGGCTCAACGTCATCTGGATGATGGCGAGCCAGCTCTACTGGGAGAAGAGCCAGGGCAACCTCGAGCTCTACTTCGCCGCGCCGATGAGCATCATGGCGGTCCTGCTCGGCATGGCCGTCGGCGGGATGGTGATGAGCTCGAGTCGGGCGGCGGCGATCCTGATCGTCTCGACGTTCGTGTACGGCGTGACTTTCTCGGTCGACCAGTGGCTCCTGCTCGCGGTCGTGTTCCTGCTCACGCTGACCGCGCTCTACGGCCTGGGCATGATGCTGGCCAGCCTCTTCCTGGTCTGGGGCCGCGAGGCGAACCAGCTCACCGAGCTGTTCACCGAGCCCGTCTACTTCGTGTCCGGGCTCAACTTCCCTGTCGGTCGGCTCGGGCTCCTCGGGGCCCTCGCCCTCGCCACGATCCCCCTCGCGGTCGGGCTCGATGCCATGCGCCAGCTGGCGTTCGTCGGGATGGCCCTGCCGTTCGGGACGCCATCGCCCGAGGCGGAGGCGCTGATCCTCGTCGTCATGAGCGTGGTCTTCGTCCTGGCCGCCCGCCGGATGCTCCGGGCGTTGGAGCAGATGGCGCGCCGCGAGGGCCGCCTGTCGATCCGATGGCAATGACCGCGGGCGAGG
>DASUPH010000302.1:0-5801 GCA_036276275.1 Candidatus Limnocylindrales bacterium | reverse complement strand
CAGACGGATCCGGACACACCAGAACCATCGCGCTCAACCATCTGATCGACCTGGCCAACGATCCAGTCGGGCTGCTCTCCTGGCAGCCGATCGCTCCCTGAGCGTCAAGACCGTTTGTCCCGGCCGGCCGTCCCGGCGCGGCGGCCGGTGATCCTTCTCCCGGCTAGAATGCGGACATGGCCCACCGCGTGACCCTGATCCCCGGCGACGGCATCGGACCGGAGCTGGCGGAGGCGACGCAACGCGTCCTCGACGCCACGGGGATCGCCTTCGAATGGGAGACCGTCGAAGCCGGCGAGGCGGTCATCGCCGAGTACGGGACGCCCCTCCCGGATCATGTCCTCGAGTCGATCCGGCGCAACCGGGTCGCCCTCAAGGGTCCGATCACCACGCCCGTCGGCGCCGGCTTCCGGAGCGTCAACGTCACCCTCCGCCAGGTCCTCGGGCTGTACGCCAACCTCCGCCCCGCCCGCTCGATCAAGGGCCTCGTCACCCGCTATGACGACGTCGACCTGGTGATCGTCCGGGAGAACACGGAGGATCTGTACGCGGGGATCGAGCACATGGTCGGTCCCGATGCGGCCGAGAGCATCAAGATCATCACCCGGGCCGCCTCGGAGCGGATCGCCCGGTTCGCGTTCGACTACGCCGTCGCCAACGGCCGCCGCAAGGTGACCGCGGTCCACAAGGCGAACATCATGAAGCTGTCCGACGGGCTGTTCCTCGAGAGCTGCCGGACCGTCGCCGCGAACTACGACGGCCGGGTCGAGTTCGAGGACCGGATCGTCGACAACATGTGCATGCAGCTCGTCCAGAAGCCCGACCTCTACGACGTCCTCGTCCTCCCGAACCTGTACGGCGACATCGTGAGCGACCTCTGCGCCGGCCTCGTCGGCGGTCTCGGCGTGGCGCCCGGCGCCAACATCGGGACGGAGGCGGCCGTGTTCGAGCCGGTTCACGGCTCTGCCCCGAAGTACGCCGGCCAGAACAAGGCCAACCCGACGGCCCTGATCCTGAGCGGCGTGCTGATGCTCCGCCATCTCGGCGAGCAGGACGCAGCCGAACGGGTCGAGACGGCGCTCCGGGAGGTCATCGGCGAGGGCCGCCGGACGACGTCCGATCTGGGCGGCGATGCCGGCACGAGCGAGTTCGCCGACGCGGTCATCGCCCGCCTGGCCGACGTGCCGGTCGTGCCGGTCGTGCCGGCATGACGGCCATCCGGACGCCGGCCAAGCCGGCCGGCACAGCCCCACTCGGCCTCGGGCGAACGCGGCGACGTGATGCCTGGTGGCTGGCGCCGACCGTCCAGGGGATCCTGTTCACGATCCTCGCGTCGTACCTCTTCTTCAGCGGCATCGTGTGGACGCCGCTGTTCGGCACCGCGTACGAAGTGGATGGCTACCTGTCGCCGCTGTTCTCGCCGCTCATCGCACCAGGCTGGCTGCCCGCGTTCATCAGCCCGGGCCTCCTCATCCTCTGGATCCCGCTCGGCTTCCGGGCGACCTGCTACTACTACCGGAAGGCCTACTACCGCTTCTATTTCGCCGACCCACCAGGCTGCGCCGTCGGCGAACCGACGGTTCACCATCGCTACAGGATGGAGACGGCCTTCCCGTTCATCCTCCAGAACTTCCACCGCTACTTCCTGTACCTCGCGTTCATCCCGCTGTTCTTCCTGTGGGTGGATGCGATCGGCTCGCTCTTTCCGGAGGGCAAAGCCCGGCTCGGTCTCGGAAGCGTCATCTTCTTCGTGAACGTCACCCTGCTGACCGGCTTCTCTCTGTCCTGCAATTCGCTTCGCCACCTCGCCGGCGGCCGGCTCGATTGCTTCTCGTGCACAAGACGCCAGCGGGCCCAGTACACGGTGTGGCAGCGACTGACCTCGCTGAACCGGCACCACATGGCGTGGGCCTGGGTGAGCTTCATCTCGGTTTCGCTGGCCGACGTCTACGTCCGGCTGCTCGCGCTCGGGGTCCTGACCGATCCCGCGATCCGACTGTGAGCGACACCCCGGAGCGTCATCCCCACGATGTCCTCGTCATCGGTGCCGGCGGGGCGGGCCTGCGGGCCGCGATCGAGGCGGCCCAGCAGGGAGCGTCGGTCGGGCTCGTCTGCAAGTCGCTCCTCGGCAAGGCCCACACGGTGATGGCGGAAGGCGGCGTCGCGGCCGCGCTCGCCCACGTCGATGCGAAGGACACCTGGCAGGTCCACTTCCGCGACACGATGGTCGGCGGGAAGATGCTCAACAACCCGCGAATGGCCCAGCTCCACGCCCAGGAGGCGCCGGATCGCGTCCGCGAGCTCGAGGCATGGGGCGCGGTCTTCGATCGGACCCGCGACGGCCGGATCCTGCAGCGGCCGTTCGGCGGGCACTCCTACCCGCGTCTCGCCCACGTCGGCGACCGGACCGGTCTCGAGATGATCCGGACCCTCCAGGATCGCGCGGTCGCGGCCGGGATCTCGGTCTACATGGAGTGCACGATCACCCATCTCCTGTCACGGCCGGACCGGGTCAAGGGCGCGTTCGGCTACTGGCGGACGACCGGCCAGCCCGTCGTCTTCCCGGCGAAGGCGATCGTCCTCGCGACGGGCGGGGTCGGCCGGGCGTTCGAGATCACCTCCAACTCGTGGGAGTACTCGGGCGACGGCCAGGCGCTCGCCTACCTCGCCGGAGCCGAGCTCATCGACATGGAGTTCGTCCAGTTCCACCCGACCGGCATGGTCTGGCCGCCGGGCGTCCGCGGCCTGCTCGTCACCGAGGCCGTCCGCGGCGAGGGCGGGATCCTCCGCAACAAGGACGGCGAGCGCTTCATGTGGAGGTACTTGCCGGAAGATCGCCGCCACGAGTACGCGGCGACCGACGAGGAGGCATCCCGCTGGGTCGAGGCGCTGAGCGCCGGACAGACCACTGACGCCCGGCGGCCGCCGGAGCTGTCGACTCGCGACAACGTCTCCCGCGCCATCTACACGGAGGTCCGCGAAGGCCGTGGCTCGCCCCACGGCGGCGTCTTCCTCGACATCAGCTACCTGCCGCCCGATCTCGTCCGGCGCAAGCTGCCCTCGATGTACGATCAGTTCAAGGAGCTCGCCGACGTCGACATCACGGCGGGGCCGATGGAAGTCGGGCCGACGACCCATTACATCATGGGCGGCATCCGGGTCGACGCCGACACCGGGGCGACGACGCGGCCGGGCCTGTTCGCGGCCGGCGAGGTCGCCGGCGGGATGCACGGCGCGAACCGTCTCGGCGGCAACTCGCTCTCCGACCTGCTCGTGTTCGGCCAGCGGACCGGGGCCGGCGCGGCCGCCTACGCCGCGACCCAGTCCGAGGTCGCCTACGTCGATCCGGTCGCGGTCCGGGCCGCCGCCGCCGAGCTGGCTTCGCCGCTGGAGCCGGCCAGCGGCGAAGATCCCCACCGACTCCACGAGGAGCTCCAGTCGACCATGCAGTCCCTTGTCGGCATCTTCCGGACCGAGAAAGACCTCGACGAGGCGATCGACCGGCTCGCCGCATTGCGGGCTCGATGGCCCTCGATCCGGATCTCCGGTGGTCGCGCCTACAACCCCGGCTGGGGGCTCGTCTACGAGCTCCGCAACATGCTGATCGTGTCCGAGGCGATCGCCCGCAGCGCGAAGCAGCGTCGCGAGAGCCGGGGCGCCCACAGTCGCCTCGACTTCGCGGAGCCCGACGAGAAGTGGGCGAAGCTCAACAGCGTCGTCCAGCTCGAGGGCAACGCCATGAAGGTCAGGACGGCTCGCCTGCCGACCCTGCCCGACGAGCTCCGCCAGCTCATCACGAAGGAGGTGAGCTGATGCCCGACGTCCACGTCAGCGTCTTCCGCGGCACGCCGACGACCGTGGGAACGTTCGACGAGTTCGACGTGCCCGCGGAGGAGGGGATGGTCGTCCTCGACGCCCTCCACTGGATCCAGGCCCACGATGCCCCCGACCTCGCGGTCCGCTGGAACTGCAAGGCCGCCAAGTGCGGGTCGTGCAGCGCGGAGGTGAACGGCCGCCCGAGCCTGACCTGCAAGACGCGGCTGTCCGACTTCGAGGAAGGGGAGACGATCACCGTCGAGCCGATGCGGGCGTTCCCCCTCGTCCGCGACCTCGTGACCGACGTGTCGTGGAACTACGAGGTCAACCGGAGCATCCCGCCGTTCCAGCCGCCGGCCGACCAGCCGCAGGAGACGTGGCGCTGGCAGCAGGAGGATATCGAGCGGGTCCAGGAGTTCCGGAAGTGCATCGAGTGCTTCCTCTGCCAGGACGTCTGCCACGTCCTGCGCAACCACGAGACGGACCAGCCGTTCATGGGTCCACGGTTCCTCGTCCGGAGCGCCGGCCTCGAGATGCACCCGATCGACACGGCCGATCGCACCCGCCACCTCAAGGATGAGGGCGGCATCGGGCTCTGCAACATCACGAAGTGCTGCACCGAGGTCTGCCCGGAGCACATCAAGATCACCGACAACGCGATCATCCCGCTCAAGGAGCGGGTCGCGGACAAGTACTACGACCCGATCCAGATGGTCTGGCGCAGGCTGACGGGCAGGTCGGCCGATGCGGCGCCGCCGCCCGGAGAGCCCGACTGAGCCCCCAAACCGACGCTCCGCCGCCGACCCTCTGGCCGGGGTCGGTCGAAGGCTCCGCCGGCGAGGTGGCGGCCGAGCCGCGTCGCGGCTTCGTGGTCCGGACCGACGGGGCGGCCCGCGGCAATCCCGGACCCGCCTCGGCCGGCGCGGCGCTGATCGATCTCGCCCGCCCGGATGCCCGCGACCCGCGAGCCCAGCCGGACGCCACGATCTCGGAGTTCCTCGGCGTCCAGACGAACAACGTCGCCGAGTACACGGCCGTCGTCCGGGCGCTCGCCCTGGCCCGCGAGATCGGGGCGCGCGAGATCGTCATGCTCCTCGATTCGAAGCTGATCGTGGAACAGCTGGCGGGTCGCTGGCGGGTCAAGGACGCGAAGTTGATCCCCCTGTGGGAGGAAGCTCGCCGGACCCTGCGCGGGTTCGAGCGCTGGTCGGCCACGCACGTCCCGCGGGCCCAGAACTCGCTGGCCGACGCGCTCTGCAACGAGGCGATCGACCGGGTCGCGGCGGGTGGGCCGGCGGTCGTCGTCCGGCGACCCGGAACCTGATCCGGCACGGCGGCGTCCTCGGCCGATGATGCGAATTCCTACGGTCCTCGCCTCGTTGCGGCGTCTCGCCGCCATCGTGGCGGCGCTCGCCATCGCCCTCGCCGGCTGCTCGACGCTGTATGACCCGCCGCCGTCGCTCGGCGCAGGCCCGGCGACGCTCGTCGGGACGTCGTGGCGGGTCGTCAGCGTCGCCGGCCGCGCCCCGATCGCGGGCGCCGTGCCGACCGCCGTCTTCGCCGCCGACCGGGTGACGGGCTCCGGCGGCTGCAACAGCTACTTCGGTCGGTACCGGTACGACCCGGCGAGCGGGCAGATCGAGCTCGGCGAGATGGGGGCGACCGCGATGGCCTGCCTCGAGGGGCCACGGAACGACTTCGAGACCGCATATTTCCAGACGCTCGGCAAGGTCACCAGGGTGGCTACCGATGCCTTCGGGCGGATGAAGCTCAACGGGCCGGGCGGAGAGATCGTCCTCGAGCGCGACCCGCAGCGGGCCGTCGAAGGCTGAACCGTCGTCCTGGTCGGCCGCGCGCTTGATCCGGGATTTGCATGAAATCGGCCGCAGGCACGCTCGATCGGGTCGAGTTCACGACGTGATCGAGCGTACGGATGGCCGAGTTCATCCGAGATTTGGATCAGCCGACGATGCGACCGCCGGCGA
>DASUPH010000301.1:0-12736 GCA_036276275.1 Candidatus Limnocylindrales bacterium | reverse complement strand
GGGTCTGGCTGTGCTCGGCGAGTCCCTCGTACACCCATCGGATGCCGAGCGGAAGGGTCGCGACCCATCGGCCGGCGGACGGTGGCGACGTCCTGACCTACTCCGCGATCGGGACGTTCGCCGACCGTCAGAACGTGCCGGCGGTCGCCGCGATCCCGGTCGACCCGGCGACGCCGCCGGAGGTCGCGGCCCTGATCGGGTGCTGCGTCACGACCGGCGTCGGGGCGATGACGAAGACCGCCGAGGTCCAACCGGGCTCGAGCGTCGTGGTGATCGGGCTCGGCGGTGTCGGCCTCTCGTGCGTGATCGGGGCGGCGCTGGCGGGAGCGGGCCCGATCGTCGCGGTCGATCGGGTCGCGGCGAAGCTCGAGACGGCCCGGGCCGTCGGGGCGACCGACACGATCCTCGCCGGCGCCGACGACGCCGAGACGCTCACGGCGATCCGCGACCTGACCGACGGCGGTCCCGACGTCTGCGCCGAGGCGATCGGCCTGCCGGGGACGATCGAGCTGGCGATCGCGAGCCTGCCGACCGGCGGCACCGCCGTCCTCGTCGGGATGACGCCGTTCGGCGTGCGAGCCTCCTTCGAGGCCTTCCCGTTCGTCGACGGCGGGCGGCGGATCCTCGGCTCCAACTACGGCTCGGCCGATCCGACGGTCGATTTCCCACGGTATGCCGCCCTGCACCTGGCGGGCAGGCTGCCGGCCGATCGGCTCGTCACCGGCCGGATCGGGCTCGACGGCCTCGAGGAGGCGTTCGCGGCGATGCGCCGCGGCGAGGGCGTTCGGACGGTCATCGGTTTCGACCAGGCCTAGGTCGGTGGGGCCTCGATCGGCTGGCGCCGCTCGTCGGACGGCTCGGGCGGCGGCTCGGCCGGCGGGGCTGCCGTCGATGGCGGCTCGGGCTTCGCGATCGGCGGCAGGAGCGGGCTGCCGGTGATCAGCCGCGAGCCGCGCCCGTGGGTCAGGAAGCTCCACGCCCAGCGGACGGTCACGACGATCCGGTTCGCGAAACCGATCAGGTAGAGGATATGGATCGCGAGCCACAGGCTCCAGGCGAAGAAGCCGCTCTGCCGCCCGAACGGCCCCAGCCACGGGATGTCCGTCACGCCGGCGAGACGGCCGATCACGGCAACATCGCCCTTGTTCGAGTAGTGGAACGACGTCGTCGCCTCGCCCGACAGCCGCTGGCGGATCGTCCGCGCCGCGTGCCGACCGGCCTGGATCCCGCCCTGGGCGACGCCCGGGACAGGCCGGTCCTTCTTCCAGGGCAGGACCGCCGCGTCGCCCACCGCAAAGATCTCGGGATGGCCGGGGATCGTCAGGTCGGCGCCGACGAGGATCCGTCCGTTGCGGTCGGTCGGCGCACCGGTCGCCTTCGCCACGGCCTCCACGAACGGCGCGACGAGGATGCCGGCGGCCCAAAGGACGGTCCGGGCCGGGACCACCTCGGTCGCGCCGCCCGTCATCTCGACCCGGACCGAGTGGTTGTCGAGCCCGACGACGCGGGTCCCGGTCCGGACGATGGCGCCGAGACGTTCCAGCTGCCGGCGGGCCGATGCCGAGCGATCCGGCGGATAGGTCGGGAGCACCCGATCCATGGCCTCGACGAGCAGGATCCGGGCATCGGCCGTGTCGATCGAGCGGAAGTCGCGACGGAGCGTGTCGCGGGCGATCTCGCCGAGGGCGCCGGCCAGCTCGACGCCGGTCGGCCCGCCGCCGACGATCACGAAGGTCAGCCTCTCGGCTCGGCGCTCGGGATCGTGCTCGCGTTCGGCCGCCTCGAAGGCGATGAGGATCCGTCGCCGGATCTCGAGGGCGTCGTCGAGTGACTTCAGGCCCGGCGCGTCCTTCGCCCAGTCCTCGTGGCCGAAGTACGAGAAACGAGAGCCGGCCGCCACGATCAGGCTGTCGTAGCCGATCGGACCGCCGTCGGACAGGGTGACGAGACGCCGCTCCGGATCGATGCCGATCGCTTCGCCGAGGAGGACGGTCGTGTTCCGCTGGCGGCGCAGGATCGAGCGCAGGGGCTGGGCGATGTCGCCGGGCGAGACGGCACCGGTCGCCACCTGGTAGAGCAGCGGCGTGAACAGGTAGTGATTGCGCCGGTCGACGACGATGAGCTCCACGCGCTCGTCACGTCCGAGCGTCTTCGCCGCGTACAGGCCGCCAAATCCGCCGCCGACGATCAGGACCCGGTGGCGCCGTTCGATCATCGTCGCTGAGTCTAGCGGGAAGCCAGCCGGGATCCGGGGACAGCGCCGGCCGTCCCGCTCTAGACTCGATCTCTCGATGCGACCCCTCCCCGCTCCGTTCTACGACATCGCCGCCGGTCGTCCGGCCCGGATCGATCTTCGCTCGTCGGCGCTGCTGGGCGCCCGGCTGCTCACGAAGGACCTCGCCTTCCCGGCCGCCGAGCGAGCGGCGTTTGCGCTCACCGGCCTGCTTCCGGACGGCGTCCAGACGATCGACGAGCAGGTCGAGCTCGAGCTCGAGCACCTCCGCAGGAAGACCGATCCCCTCGAGCAGTACATCGGCCTGGCGGCCCTCCAGGACCGCAACGCGACGCTCTTCTACCGGCTCCTCGCCGAGCACGTCGCGGAGTTCCTGCCGATCGTCTACACCCCGACCGTGGGGCGGGCCTGCCAGGAGTTCAGCCACATCATCCGGCGGACCCGCGGCCTGTGGATCACGCCGGACGACGTCGCCCGGATCCCGGAGCTGCTCCGCAACAGCCCGTACGACGACGTCCGCCTGATCGTCGTGACCGACAACGAGCGGATCCTCGGCCTCGGCGACCAGGGGGCGGGCGGGATGGCGATCCCGATCGGCAAGCTCGCGCTGTACACCGCCGCGTCCGGGATCCATCCCTCTCTCACGCTGCCCGTCTCGCTCGATGTCGGGACCGACAACCCCTTCCTGCTGGCCGATCCCCTCTACCTCGGCCATCGCGCTCCGCGCCTGCGGGGGCCGGCCTACGACGCCCTCGTCGAGGCATTCGTGGCGGGCGTCCAGGAGACGTGGCCCGGCTGCGTGATCCAGTGGGAGGACTTCAAGCAGCACAACGCCCTGCGAATCCTCGATCGGTACCGGGACCGGGTCTGCTCGTTCAACGACGACATCCAGGGGACGGCGGCCGTCGTCCTCGGCGGGATCCTGGCCGCGATGCGGCTGCTCGGGACCCGCCTCGTCGACCAGCGGCTCGTGATCGCGGGCGCGGGCGCGGCCGGGATCGGGATCGCCCGGCTCATCCACCTCGCGATGCTCGACGACGGCGCGTCGCCCGGCGAGGCCCGGGCCGCGATCGCCCTCGTCGATTCGCGCGGGCTCGTCCACGACGGGCGGACCGACGTCGACGGCGACAAGCGCGAGGTCGCCCGGCCGGCCGGCCTTCTCGCCTCGGACGGGTTCGCGGAGGGGGAGGATCCACCGTCGCTCCTCTCGACCGTCCGGACGATCCACCCGACGATCATCCTCGGCGCGACGGGCATGCCCGGAGTCTTCGACGAGCCGCTGATCGCCGCGATGGCCGCTGGAACCGATCGCCCGATCGTCATGCCCCTGTCGAACCCGACGACCTCGTCCGAGGCGATCCCGGCGGACGTCCTTCGCTGGTCGGGCGGTCGGGCGATCGTGGCGACCGGCTCGCCGTTCGTTGCCGTCGAGGCAGACGGTCGACGCCACGAGATCGGCCAGGCCAACAACGTCTTCGTCTTCCCCGGCCTCGGGCTCGGCGTGATCGTGAGCGAGGCCACGGCGATGCCCGACGGCCTCTTCCTCGTCGCGGCCCGGACCCTCGCCGGACAGGTCGAAGACGGGCGGCTCGCCGTCGGTGCCCTGTACCCGCCGGTCGAGCACCTGCGCGTCGTCACGCGGGCGGTCGCCCTCGCCGTGGCGACCGCCGCCGTCGAGGCCGGATGCGCCGGGATCGGCCCCGAGACCGATCTCGAGGCGGCGATCGATGCTGCGATGTGGTGGCCGGATTACGTCCCGTACGAGCCGGCCTGAGGCTCGGGCCGCAGATCAAGCCGAGCTCACGACCGGCGTCTGCGTCGCCGGCTCGTGGACATGCCGGCCGAGCTCGGGGAACAGCCTTGCGACGACGGCGACGCCGAAGACGCACAGGACTCCGCCGGAGACCACCGAAGCCTGGGCGCCGATGACGGCCGCCGCCGCGGCCGCCTCGATGTCGCCGAAGCGGGGACCGCTCGTGACGACGAGGATGTGGATCGACGAGACGCGACCGCGGAGCTCATCGGGGGTCGTCAGCTGGACGATCGTGGAACGGAAGACGGCGGACAGGACATCGGCCGCGCCGGCGACGGCGAGGAACACGAGGGCGAGCGCGAACGAGAATGTCGACAGCCCGAACAGGGCGATCGCCACGCCCCAGATCGCGACGGCCACGATGACGGCAAGGCCGACCCGCCGGACGCTCGACACCCAGCCCGAGAGGAGCGCCCCGAGCAGGGCGCCCACCGCCGGCGCGGCGCCGAGCAGGCCGAGGCCGGTCGGGCCGGCGTGGAACACGTCGAGAGCCAGGACGGGGAAGAGCGACGTCGGCATCCCGAAGATCATCGCGTCGAGGTCGATGACGAACGTCGAGAGGATCACCCGCCGGCGGAGCGCGAAGCGGAGCCCCTCACGGATCGCCGCCAGCCCCGGCCGGGCCGCGCTCGCGAGCGGCGCGATCGGCGCGATCGCGAGCAGGCCGACGAACGAGGCGGCAAAGCTCACGACATCGAGGGTGTACGCGCCGGCGAGCCCGACCGTCGCGATCAGCACGCCGGCGACCGCCGGCCCGACGACCGAAGCCATCTGGAAGTTCAGCTGGCCGAGGGCGATCGCGGCCGGCAACCGCTCCGGGGGCACGAGTCGTGGCACCGCCGAGGAGCGGGCCGGCTGGTCGATCGATGCGAGGCCGGCGGCGACGAAGGCGACGAGGAACAGGGCGAGCAGGGGCGGAGCCGGGGTCAGGGCGAGCCACGCCAGCAGGGCGCTCGTGGCCATCAGCCCGACCTGGGTGACGAGCAACAGCCGGCGACGATCGACCGCGTCCGCGACCGAGCCCGCGCCGAGCGAGAAGACGAGGATCGGGACGAGCTGGAACACCGTCAGGGCGGCGATCGCGAGGGTCGACCCGCTCAGGACGTAGACCTGGTACGGGAGGGCCAGCCGGGTGACCTGGCTGCCGATCCCGCTGACGGCCTGGCCGGCCCACAGCCAGCGATAGTCGCGGTCGAGTCGGAGCGGCGTCGGATCGAGGAGGAGGCGCCGGACGCCTCGCCGCGCGTTTCGTTTGCCGTCCGGCTCCGTCATCGGTCGGAGGCGAACCGAACGTCGAGCACGTGCCTGGCCTCGAAGGCGATCTCGGTGCCGATCTCGAGGTTGACGAGATAGACGGGCTGGTTGGTCAGTTCGCCGACGAGGCGACCGCCGTCGATGGACGCGACCTCGACCCACATCCGCTCACTCGTCGGCCCAGGCGTCGTCGCCGGCCTGATCATGAAGCCGAGCTTGGCGATGTCACCCGGCTGGAGTCGCTGGATTGCCGCAGGTTCGACCCGATCGTCATCGGGCTCAGCGTCGAAATCGAGCAGTCCGGTCCACTCGAATCCGCCGGGCACGGTCACCGGCTCGAAGAGTGTCGATCGGTCCATGTCCAGGAGGTCCGCCCGGTTCGGCTCGACGTCATGTCCGAACTGATGACCACCAACGCTCAGCGCGTGATCGTGCTCGCCGGTGGTCAATGGGACCAGCCGGACGATCCGGAACGGCCCGTCCGTCCCGACCACCTCGTCGAAGTCGTCGCCGAATTCGATCGGTCTCGTGGCCCAGAACGCGCGGATGTCGCGGCGCGCTCCGATCGGCTCCCCAGTCTGCCCGACATCATCAGGCAACATCGCTCGCCCTTCGCGCTGGAGGAGGGAGGCATCGCCGCCGAGCCGAGCCGCCAGTCCGCCGTCGGCCTGGGACGAGACCACAATCACAAGGAGCTCCTCGCGGACGGGTCCCGCGTCGCTCTTGAGCGGTTCGTGGCTCAGGCCGAACGTGATCAGGGTGGTCAGCCCCGCGGCCGGCCGATTCGGCAGCCGTAGCACCATGAGACGCCCATTGGTGGCGGGCCAGCCGTCTCGCTTCTCCTGGCCGAACCAGTGCTCGAGGTGCTTCCGGAGCGCCTTCTCGTGCCCGCTGCGGCCTCCTCGACGGAGGAACCGCATGACCTACCGGTCGCGCTCGGCCGCGTTGGCCAGCGCCGCCTGGGCGGCGGCGAGGCGCGCGACCGGAACCCGGAACGGCGAGCACGAGACGTAATCAAGCCCGATCTTCTCGCATTTGGCGATCGACTCCGGGTCGCCGCCGTGCTCGCCGCAGATCCCGAGCTCGATGCCGGGCTTCGTCGAGCGGCCCTTGTCGACCGCGATCTTCATCAGGCCCGCCACCGCGTCGTCGAGCGTCTGGAACGGGTTGAACGGCAGGATCCGGTCCTCGACGTACTTCAGGAGAAAGCCGCCCTCGGCGTCGTCGCGGCTATAGCCGAACGTCATCTGGGTCAGGTCGTTCGTGCCGAAGCTGAAGAAGTCGGCCTCGCGGGCGATCTCGTCCGCGGTCAGGGCGCCGCGCGGGACCTCGATCATCGTCCCGAACTTGTAGTCGACATCGACGCCGCCGGCCGCCTCACGAAGGGCAGTCGCCTCCTTCTCGAGCAGGGCTCGGGTGAAGGCCAGCTCGTTCACGTGGCCGACGAGCGGGATCATGATCTTGGCGATCGGGTTGCCACCCCCGCGCTTGACCGCGATCTGGGCATTGAGGATCGCCCGGGTCTGGATCTTCACGAAGTCCGGGATCATCAGCCCGAGACGGCAGCCGCGCAGCCCGAGCATCGGGTTCTGCTCGTGGAGCGAGCGAATCGTCGCGAGGAGCTCCTTGTCCTCGTCGGAAGCGCCGCCCTGCATCTCCGCCCGGGTGACCTTGACGAGCTGCTCCTCGAGGTTCGGCAGGAACTCATGGAGCGGCGGGTCGATCAGGCGGATCACGACGGGCAGGCCGTCCATCGCCTTGAAGATGCCCTCGAAGTCGCCCTGCTGGAGGACCTCGAGCTTGGCCATCGCCCGGTCGAACGTCTGGACGTCGTCCAGCTCGTCGGCGGTCAGCTCGGCGCCCGTCGCGAGCCGCGCCTTCGCCCGTGTCGCCCGCATCGCAACGAGGATCGCCCCACGCACGATCTCGAGCCGATCGCCCTCGCGGAACATGTGCTCGGTCCGGCAGAGTCCGATCCCCTGGGCGCCGTACGAGCGGGCCTGGGCGGCCTCCTCGGGCTTGTCGGCGTTCGTCCAGACGCCCATCCGGCGGATGCCGTCGGCCCAGCCGAGGATCGTCTGGAGCTCCTTCTGGTCCTCGAACCGGGCTTCGACCGTCGGCAACGCGCCGATGAACACCTCGCCCGTCGAGCCGTCGACGCTGATCCAGTCGCCTTCCTTGAACGTCAGGCCGCTCTCGCTGGAGCGGGCACTCTTCGCGCCGTAGTCGACGACGAGCTCGGCGCAGCCGGCGACGCATGGCTTGCCGATCTGGCGGGCCACGACGGCGGCGTGGGAAGTGGCGCCGCCGCGGGCCGTCAGGATGCCCTGGGCGACGGCCATCCCGTGGAAGTCGTCGGGCGAGGTCTCGACGCGGACGAGGACGACCTTCTCGCCCTTGCCGACCCACTCGACAGCGTCGTCGGCGTCGAACACGGCCCGCCCGACGGCGGCACCCGGCGACGCATTGAGGCCCTTTGCGATCCGCTCGGCGCCCTGGCGGGCGTTCGGGTCGAACTGGGCGCGCAGCAGCTGGTCGACCTGAGCCGGCTCGATCCGGGCGACGGCCTCTTCCTCGCTGATCGTCCCGTCCGCGACCATGTCGACCGCGATCTTCACGGCCGCCGCGGCCGTCCGCTTCGCCGATCGGGTCTGGAGCATGTACAGCTTGCCGCGCTCGATCGTGAACTCGAGATCCTGAACGTCGCGGTAATGGCGCTCGAGCTCCTGGCCGATCCGCTGGAACTCGTCGTAGACCGCGGGCATCTCGGTCGCCATCTGGGCGATCTTCGGGGCGGTCCGGATGCCGGCGACGACATCCTCGCCCTGGGCGTTCGTGAGGTACTCGCCGTACAGGACGCGTTCGCCGGTGTTCGGGTCGCGGGTGAACGCGACGCCCGTGCCGGAATCATCGCCCATGTTTCCGAAGACCATCGTCACGACGTTGACGGCGGTTCCGAGATCGTCGGCGATCTTGTTGAACTTGCGGTAGTCGCGCGCCCGCTGCCCGAACCAGCTGGCGAACACCGCCTTGATCGCGAGATCGAGCTGCTCGCCGGGATCGTCGGGGAAGTCGCGGCCGGTGTCCTCGCGGACGATCTTCTTGAAGCTTTCGGCGAGCGCGCGGAGGTCGTCGGCCGAGAGCTCCGTGTCCTGCTTGACGCCCCGTTCGGTCTTCTTCGCGTCCAGGACCTCGTCGAAGCGGTGGCCGTCGACACCCATGACGATCCGCCCGAACATCTGGACGAACCGGCGGTACGCGTCCCAGCCGAATCGCTCGTTGCCGGTGAGGGCGACCAAACCCTGGAGCGTCGACTCGTTCAGCCCGAGGTTGAGGACCGTGTCCATCATCCCGGGCATCGAGAACTTCGCCCCGGAGCGGACGCTCACGAGGAGCGGGTTCTTCGCGTCGCCGAAGCCCTTGCCGGAGCGGCGCTCGACCTCCTTCATCGCGTCGAGGACGTCGTCCCACAGCCCGTCCGGGAGCTTCTCGCCCGCGTCGAAGTAGTCGTTGCATGCCTCGGTCGTGATCGTGAAGCCGGGCGGCGTCGGCAAGCCTGCGATCGTCATCTCGGCGAGACCCGCGCCCTTGCCGCCGAGCAGGTCCTTCATGTCGCCGTGGCCCTCGGCCGTGCCCTCGCCCCAGGCGAAGATGTAGCGCTTCGACGCCTTGTGGCTGCGCTCGGTCGGGGCTGCGGCGGTCGTGGCCATCTGGGCGGGCTCCTCGGGGGTCGTGGGCGCCGCCCGTGGGCGGCGAGTCGATCGTTCGTGACAGGTGGCGATTGTACCCGCGTCCCCCGTTCGGCTCCGGTTGCGAACCGGGGTCGTGGACGCCGGTGCCGAGCGCGTCGCCGCGCGGTTACCATCAACGCAATGACCGACCTGACCGCCTCGGCCGCCGCCTCGGACGCCGTACCGCTCCCCGTTCCGGGGATCGATCCCGCCGCGCCGGTGTACAACGCGAAGCTGGTGCGGCGCGAGGACGCGACCGAGTCGCTCGCGAGCTTCTGGGTGCGATTCGATGGCGAACCGACGCCGTTCGAACCCGGTCAGTACATGACGATCGGGGTCATGATGGACGGCAAGATCCTCCAGCGCCCCTACTCGGTGGCCTCGCCGCCGTCCCGCGCCGGGGACGAGGGTTACGAGTTCTACGTCCGGCTCGTGCAGGGCGGGATGTTCACCCCGGTCCTCTGGGGGCTGCCCGTCGGCCACGGCATGCGGATGATCGGCCCGAAGGGCAAGTTCACCCTCCTCCCCGACGACGACCGGACCCACATCTTCATCTCGTCGGGCACCGGCAACGCGCCGTTCATCTCGATGATGCGGCAGCTGATGGCCGACGGGCAGCGACGGCCGGCGATCTTGTTCAACGGTGTCTCATACGCTCACGAGCTGGGTTACCGGGAGCTGCTCGAGGGCTGGCAGGCGAGCGGCGAGTACCCGGTGACGTTCGTGCCCACCGTGTCCCGGCCGAACGACCCATCGAACGCCGGCTGGGCCGGCCGCACCGGGCGGGTCGAGGCGATCCTCGGACCCGTGCTGGACGAGCTCGGGCTGACGCCCGCCAACTCGATCGCCTACATCTGCGGCAACCCCGACATGATCGTGTCGGCGGAGGAGACGCTCCTCGGCCGGGGCTACCCCGAGGAGCAGGTCCACAAGGAGCTCTACTGGCCGAAGGGCAAGGAGCCTCGTGGCGTTGCCGGCGCGGCCGATGTCGCCGCGGCGATGGACGCGATCGAGGCGAACGCAGACCAGTAGGCGGCCACGGCCGCCCGCCTGTCGCCGCAGATCGAGGTCGACGACGGCTAGCTACCAGGCGCGACGGGGCCGGTGACGAAGCGGTTGGCCCGGAACTGGTCGATCGGGTGCCGGGTGGCGCCGGTCAGCGCGAGGTCCGCGAGGATCGCGCCGATCACCGGGGCGAACTTGAAGCCGTGGCCGGAGCACGCCGACGCATAGGCCACGCCGGCGACCTTCGGGTGGACGTCGAGCACGAAGTGGCGATCCGGCGTGTTCGTGTAGAGGCAGACCTGCGAGCCGGCGAGGCGCCCGTCGGCCGCCGGAAAGAACTGCCGGCAGAAGGTCCGGACACGGTCCACGTCCGCAAGCCGCTGGGCGCGGTCGACCACCTCGGGATCGATGACGTCGCCCGAATAGTGCCGGGCGACCTTGAGGCCGGCCTCCGGGTCGTGCGGAAATCCATAGAACGCCCCGTCCGTGGTCGTCTCGATGATCCAGACGGGCAGCCGCCCGACCTCGATCTCGGCGATCGGAACGGTGGGCTCGAACCAGAAGACCGGCACGCGCTCGACCTCGAGCGGCAGCGCGAGGTCCGGAACGAAGGACCCGGTCCAGGCGCCGGCGGCGATGACGAGGTGTCGGGCGCGGTGAACGCCCATGTCGGTCTCGACCTCGAGATCCCCACCGGGCCCCGGTCGCCACTCGACGGCGCGCTCGCCGAATCGGAGGTCGGCGCCAGCGGTCTCGGCGAGGCGGAGCTGGGCCGCGATCGCGCGTTCGGGACGGATCATCCCCGCGCCGGGGTCGTAAAGTCCGCCGACGTCATCGCCGACGGTGAACACCGGCCAGCGCCGCCGGATCTCGGCCCCGTTCAGAACCTCATGCGGGAGCGCCTGGAGCCGCGCGCTCGCCTCGGAGCCGCGGAAGACGTCGCTGTCGGCCAGGCCCGCATACAACCCGCCCGTGACCTCGACGAAGGTCTCACCGGCGGCGGCACCCAGCGCGTCCCAACCTTCCCAGGCAGCCGTGAGCAGCGGCAGGTAGCCCGGATCCTCGAAGTAGGCCCGCCGGATCATCCGCGATCGGCCACCGGACGAGCCCAGCTCGTGGCCCCGGACTTCCGCCTCGAGCCCGAGCACGCTCAGCCCGCGCCCGGCGAGGGCGAAGGCGGCCGCGCTGCCGTGGGCGCCCAACCCGATGACGATCGCGTCGAATATCGAGCCGGCCACGAGTCGTCCTTCGACCTAGCCGCGGGCCGCCGAGAGCCGGTCGAGAACCAGCTGTTTGACGCCTTCGAGCGGCACCCGTTCCTGGGTCATCGTGTCCCGATCCCGGATCGTCACCGCGCCGTCGTCGAGCGTGTCGACGTCGACGGTCACGCACCACGGCGTCCCGATCTCGTCCTGGCGGCGGTAGAGCTTGCCGATCGCGGCCGTGTCGTCGTAGACCGCCATCATGTCCTTCGCCAGGTCGGCCCGGAGGCGGTGGCAGATCTCGACGATCTCGGGGCGCTTCTTGAGGAGGGGCAGGACGGCCACCTTGTAGGGCGCCATCTCGGGGTGCAGGCCGAGGACGACCCGCTTCTCGCCGCGGACCTCCTCCTCCCGGTAGGCGTCGATCAGGAACGTGAATGCGGCCCGGTCCGCGCCCCCCGCCGTCTCGACGATGAACGGGATGAAGTGCTCCTCGGTCGCCGGGTCGAAGTACTCGAGGTTCTCGCCGGACGCCTCGGCGTGGCGGGAGAGGTCGAAGTCGCCCCGGTTGTGGATCCCCTCGAGCTCCTTCCAGCCGAACGGGAAGCGGTACTCGACGTCGATCGCCTTCTTCGCGTAGTGCGCCAGCTCGTCCGGTGCGTGCTCGCGGAATCGGAGCCGCTCCCGAGTGACGCCGTAGCGCGTGTACCAGTCGAACCGGCGGGGCAGCCACTCCTCGAAGATCCCCGCCGCCTGGTCCGGCCGGACGAAGTACTGCATCTCCATCTGCTCGAACTCGCGCATACGGAAGACGAAGTTGCCGGGGCTGATCTCGTTCCGGAAGCTCTTGCCGATCTGGGCGATCCCGAACGGGATCTTCTTGCGCGAGCTCTGCTGGACGTTCTTGAAGTTGACGTATGACCCCTGGGCCGTCTCCGGCCGGAAGTAGACGACCGAAGCCTCGTCCTGGACCGGGCCCATGTACGTCTGGAACATCAGGTTGAAGCGGCGCGGCGGCGAGAGCGGGCCGCCGTCGTTCGGGCAGACGAGCTTGAATCGCTCGATCACCGTCGGATCGGTGACGTCCGTCGCGGTGAGGTTCTCGGCGCCGGGCAGCTCATCGAGACGGTAGCGTCGATGGCAGGTCGCACACTCCACGAGCGGATCGCTGAACGATCCGACGTGGCCCGAGGTGACCCAGACCTTGGGGTGCATGAGGATCCCGGCGTCGAGCCCGACGATGTCCTCACGCTCCTGGACCATCGCCCGCCACCACGCCCGTTTGACGTTGTTCTTCAGCTCCACGCCGAGGGGGCCGTAGTCCCAGACCGCGTTGATCCCGCCGTAGATCTCGCTCGACGGGAAGACGAATCCGCGCCGCTTCGAGAGCGAGACGATCGTCTCGAGGTTGGCGACGGCGGGCGAAATCGCGTTCGAGTCGTCCCGGGGAGTGTCGGTCATGGGGGCTCCGAGGGGCGGCCGGCCGTGGCAGGGACGG
>DASUPH010000300.1:0-4979 GCA_036276275.1 Candidatus Limnocylindrales bacterium | reverse complement strand
GGATCGCGCCGACGGCCCCGATCTGACAGGAAATTCTGAGGAGTCAAGGTGGGCAAGAACGTCGCCGTCTTCGTGGACGTGGCGAACATCTTATATGCGGCCAAGGCGGCCGGCACCGACATCGATTACGTCACGCTCCTCAAGGCGGCCACCGCCGGCCGTGACTTCGTGCGTGCCTACGCCTACACCGGGCTGGACCCGGACAACGAGAACCAGCGGAATTTCCATGCCTTTCTGGCCCGGAATCACTACAAGGTCGTCAGCAAGGACATCCGCAAGTACGGCGACGGCAAGGTCAAGGCGAACCTCGACATCGAGCTCGTCGTCGATCTGATGAAGACGGCCCGCAACCTGGACATCGCCATCGTGATCTCCGGTGACGGCGACTTCGCTCCCGCGATCCGCGCCGTCCAGGAGATGGGGGTCCGGGTCGAGGTCATCAGCTTCCGCGGCAACACCTCGTCCGACCTGATCGAGGTCGCCGATCTCTTCACCGACATCACCCAGCTGGCGCGCGTCGAGAAGGGTTCGTCGCGGTCCGGCCGGCGTGTCGCCGGTGACGACGAGGACCTCTCGATGACCGAGGTCCCCGACAAGCAGACCGAGGGCACCGGGACGCGCGGCCGCGGGCGTGGCCGTGGCCGGCTCCGTTCGGGCGAAGCCGAGCCGGTGGCCGCGCGCGGCCGAACCTCCTCCCGCTCTGCGGCCCCCGCCCCCGCGCCCGTCGCGGCGCCGGGCGGCAACGGCTCCCTGACCGTGCTGCCGGGCGAGAAGCTCGCCCGGGTGGTCGATGCGCCAGGCGCCCCGGACCTCGATGAGGACGAGCTCACGCCTCTCGAGTCGGGAGCCGAGCCCGATGCGGACGCCGAGGGGCCCCTCGACGGCCAGGCCGAGAGCGACGAGGCCGGTCGCCGCCGCCGCCGACGGCGCGGTGGTCGCGGTCGTGGTCGCGGTCGTGGTCGCGATGGCGAGGCACTGCCGGTCGGCGAGGCCCTGCCGGATGCCGACGCGGCTCCGGGCGGGGAGGCGACCGGACGGCTGGAGGCCGATGGCGGAGCCGACGATGACGAGGATGCCGACGAGGCCGACGAGGCCGACGAGATCGTCGCGAGCGCCGCCCCGCGCGGACCGCGGCCGACGCCCTTCGGCTCCGTCTGGGACTCGCAGCTCGGAGTTCCCAGCCGCCAGACGCCGGCGGCCGTCGGACCCGGTCCGGTCGTCGACGACGAGGACGTCGACGAGCCGGAGATCCCGGAGTACCTGATCGCCGAACAGCGACGCGGCCGCCAGCCCCAGGGCCGAGGTGGCCCGGGCGGCGCCCGGGGTGGCGCCCGCGGCGGACGCAGCGCGTACACGGCCGCGATGGAGCGTGAGCGCTACGGCCGCGGCGGCGGTGGCGGGATCAACCGGTATCCGGATGTCAGCGGTCGCGATCGGACCGGCTCCGCGGACCGGCCGCCGGAGCGTCAGCCCTCCCGGGGCGGCGGCGGTGGTGGCGGTCGGCCCGACGCCGGCTATGGTCGACAGGATCGCAACGACCGGCCCGCTTCGGGTTCGCGCGACCCATGGAGCGAGGTGCCGCCGGAGCTCGAGGAGATGCTCCGTGCCCAGCTCGCCCAGTCGGGCAAGGGTCGGCGGCCCGAGGCCGCCACACCCGTGATGGCTTCGATCGCGGATCCGGCTGCCGAGACGCCGGCCACCCGGCGGCGCCCGGCAACGCGCAAGACGGCCGAATCGCCGCTCGATGCAGGGTCGACGGACGCGGCAGCCAGCCCCGAGGCCGCCCCGGCGACCGCCGCTCCGAAGCGTCGAACGGCGACGCGGAAGAAGGCCGAGCCGACTGGCACGGACGCCGCCGGGCAGGCCGACGGCGCGGAGGCGGCCGCTCCGAGGCGCCGGACGGCGACGCGGAAGAAGGCCGATCCGGCCGGTGCGACCGAGGCGTCGGGCGATGCCACGGCCGACGCGGCGCCGAAGCGCCGGACCACGCGCAAGAAGGCCGACCCGGCCTGAGCGGCGGATCGTACCGCCGGGACTCCTGGGTGCGTCGATTCGTCGGCGTTCCAGGCGAGAGCGCCGGTCGGTCACGCCGGCGGCTCTGGTCGGCATGAGCGACGACCGAATGAGCCCGTCGGCGGTCGCCGCCGGCCCGACCACGGACCCGGCCGACGTATCGACGGGGCTGCGAACACGCGGCCATGACCGGGCGCTGGGCCTCGTCCGCACGATGATCGGCGGCCGTGCCCCGCATGCCCTCCTGATCAGCGGGCCGGCCGGTGTCGGCAAGACCACGCTGGCGCTCGATCTGGCGGCGGGGCTGCTCTGCGACGCGGCCGACCCTGCAACCCGGCCTTGCCGCGCGTGCCGCGCGTGCCGGCTCGTCGATCGGGGCCTCCATCTCGACGTTCATCGGCTCGCCCCGTCGGGTCCCGCCGATCAGATCAGGATCGGCGATCGCGATCGCCCGGATCCGGGCACCGTCCGTCGTCTGACGGCCGACCTCGTCCTGCTACCGGTGGAGGGCGGCGCCCGAATCGCGATCCTCGAACGGGCGGATCGCCTGACGGACGACGCCCAGACGGCCCTCCTCAAGACGCTCGAGGAACCACCGGCGGGGGTGACGATCGTTCTCTGCGCCGACGACGAGGAGCGGCTCATGCCGACCGTTCGCTCGCGCTGCATGCGGATCCGCCTGGGCCCGGTCGCGATCCGCGAGATCGAGGCGATCCTGTCCGGGATGGAGGTCGCCGAGCCACCTCTTGCGGCTCGGCTGGCCCGGATCGCGTCCGGCCGTCCCGGTGCCGCGCGGACGCTCGCCCTGGCGCCGGAGGCCGTTGCCGCTCGCGACGAAATCGCGCGGACGCTTCTCGACCTGCTCCCGGCCGGTCCCGCCGCCCGTCTCGCCGCCGCGCGCGACCTCGCGGCACGGGCCGGCGACCTGGCCCGCGCCGTCGATCGCGTGACGGTCGATCAGGTCGGTGCCCCGGCGGGCATCTCTGCAGGAGTCGCGACGGGCCGGTCCGGCCGGGGTCGGGCCCGGACCGGCTCGGCGACAACCGGCAAGGCGGGACCCCGACCCGTGACCGCGGTCGCCGAATCCGGGGAATCGGCCGATGAGGCCGACGATGAGACCGGGACGCCGGCGGCGTCCGTGTCGGCCGCCGAACGCCGACGGTCTGCGGCGATCGTGATCGGGCTGTGGCGCGATCTCGTCCGGGACCTCCTCGTCGTCCGGCTGGGCGACGAACGGCAGGTCCGGGACCCGGGCATGCTCGACGATCTGCGCGCTGCGGCCGGCCTGTTCGGGCCGGCAGATGGCACGTCGGCCGATGCCCGATCGAACGGGAACCCACGGAACGCCTCCGGCCCGGCCGTCGGTGCCGATGCCGGTCTTGCCGCGTTCCTGGCGCGGCTCGATGCGGTCGGCGAGCTCGTCGAGGGGAACGCCCGCCCCGAGATCGCCCTCGACAGCCTCCTGCTGGGCTGGCCTCGGCCGGCGCCGCGGCCGGCGCCGGGATGACCGTGCCGCGGTGACCGCCCCCGGCGAGACGCCTGCGACCCAGCCGATCCAACGACTCGAGGCGACCGTTCGCGGCCGTGTCCAGGGCGTCGGATATCGCTACTTCGTCCTCCGCCTGGCCGGCCGACTGGGCCTCACCGGGTGGGTCGCCAACCGGCCGGACGGCAGCGTCCATTGCGTCGTCGAAGGACCACCGGACGTTCTCGACGGGATCGAGCTGGCGCTTCGGGACGGTCCACCGGGCGCCGTCGTCGACGCCGTGCAGGCCGTCCGGATGCCCGCGACCGGGCGATTCGAGCGGTTCGAGGTCCGCTCCGCGGGGCACACCGGCGACTGACCGGCGCGTCGCTCGCGAGGCACTCGCGCCGACGGTCGGCGTCGATCGTCCGGGATCGCGATCCCTCCCCGTCCGGAGAGGCGTCCGGGTGAGGGCGGACCTTCGGCAGGTGCGCTCATGACGAGTGCACTATTCCTTGTTCTTACGCCGGGCCCCAAGGTCAGCGTGATGGAGTCTCGGCCGTCCCCTGCTGCCCCAACCCTGGCGATTGAGCCAGTCGCAACCGTTGCCGAAGACCTCCCTGAGCTGTATCGGGCGATCCTCGACCGGATCGACCTCCTCGAACGGATCGGCGAGCGGCGGCACGCCGGCCAGATCCGCATCGCAGCCACGGGGGTCTATTCGGTTGCGTGGAACGAGAACGCCCGCGGCCGGCTCATCGGGCTGCTCGGTCGCGCGGACCGCGTCCTCGTCGGCCGGCCGCACCATCGCGGCTGGCGCCTTCGACGGAGATCCGCCGGGCGCTGATCGGTCCAGGTCCGCCCGGACGTGGGCTTGAGCCGTCGCCGGCCCGCCGGCCGCCCGCGCTAGTCTTGTCCGGTGGACCTCCAGCCGATCGACAGCGTCGCCGACGCGATCCGCGCGGCATCGGTCGCGTACGACGGCCTGGCGGACCTGGCCGAGGACATCGAGGACGAATGGTCCTACGTCACCGACCTTGCCGACGCCTGGCGGGAGCGTCTCGACGAGGTTGTCGCCACGCGCGGCGACGAGCCGGCGGGGATCGGCGTCGCGGAGGCGGTGGCCGCCCTTTCGGGCGAGGTCGCGGCGATCGACGACCCGCACCGGGCCATCGATTGGCTGTCGACGTTTCCCCAGGTGCTCCTCGCCGCGATCGGCGAGCGCCCGTGAGCGGCGGGCCGGCAGGCCGGTGAGGTTCCAGGATGCGGCGCCGGACGCGCGCGCTGTCGTGTACGCCGGGATCCAGGCCGACCCGCTCGTCGCCCGGGCGGCCGCGCTGCTCGCCGAGGCGTCCCTCGAGGAGCGGATCCTCGCCCGGGCCGCGATGAACGGGATCTCGACCGAGGCAGCCACGTGGCGATCGATGTTCCCGGGGCTGTTCGGCCCGTCCCGGCCGCCGGGTCCGGAGCGCGACCGGTCCGAAGCGATCCTCACCGCGTC
>DASUPH010000299.1:0-6174 GCA_036276275.1 Candidatus Limnocylindrales bacterium | reverse complement strand
AACGCTCCTCGGGAGAGCATTGGGCGCGGATTGGCACCGGGGTCGGCCCAACAATCGCTCGCATCAGCCCTCCAGGGCTAACGGAACGACGATTCGGGCCGGAACGTGGCGAATCGATGTGGATGGAGCTGGATAACGCGTCCATGGGGAGCGTATGGCTCCAACGGAGCTCAGGCGCTCCCCGCGCCACCCGCGCTACTCCGCGCCGCAAGGATCTGGGCCGCGTGATCGTGGGGATGATCGGCGTAGATCTGGAGCCACTCCTCGACCCCGTAGGCGCCGGACTCGCCGTGGATGCCGCGGCGGCTCCACTCGTCGGGAGTGAGGTGCAGCAGGAGCTCGAGGCTCGCCGCGCGGACTGCCACGACGACGCCGACAGCCAACGCGATCGGCCGGTCGTAGTGGAGGCGGCGCGCCCACTCGGGCTCGTCGTAGCCCGGGATCGATGGGAAGTCTTCCGCGATCAGGCGCCGCAGCCGGATGTAGGCCATCGACTCGCTGTCCGCGAGGTGGTGGGCGACCTCCCGGGCGGTCCACTCTTCGGGATCGTCCGGCGCCCGATCGAGCTCCTCGTCCGTGATCCCGGCCAGGGCGGCCTCGACGGCGGCGGAGCCGGTCGCATACCGGTCGAGAAGGCGGGTGCGTTCGGTCTCGTCCACGGCTGATCCTCCCGCCGCGAGTATCGCCGAAAGGGCTGCCCCGACGCCCGGCCGCGGGGTACCCTTCGGCCCTCGCATGTCTCATCCGGAGTCGTCGATGCCCGACCCCGCAATCCGCGTCCGCGACCTCGTCAAGACGTTCCGCGTGCCCGTTCGCGAGGCGGGCCTCGCCGCGGCCGTTCGCAGCCTCGTCCACCGCGAGCACCGGGACGTCCGGGCGGTCGACGGCGTCTCGTTCACGATCGAGCGGGGCGAGGTCGTCGGCTTCCTCGGACCGAACGGAGCCGGCAAGACGACGACCCTGAAGATGCTCAGCGGCCTGCTCTACTCGACGTCGGGCGAGGCGACGGTCCTGGGTCATGAGCCGTCGAAGCGCGAGCCGGCGTTCCTGCGCCAGATCACGATGGTCATGGGCAATCGCAACCAGCTCCAGTGGGACCTGCCCGCGCTCGACTCCTTCGACCTGATCCGGGCGATCTACCGCCTGCCGGCCGACCAGTTCCGGCAGACCCGCGACGAATTCATCGAGCTCCTCGAGCTCGGCGACCTCGTCAACAAGCCGGTTCGGAACCTGTCGCTCGGCGAGCGAATGAAGGTCGAGACCGTAGGGGCGCTGCTCCATCGGCCTCAGGTCCTCTTCCTGGACGAGCCGACGATCGGGCTGGACGTCACGATGCAGAAGCGGATCCGGTCGTTCGTCGCCGCCTACAACCAGCGGCTCGGCGCGACGGTCCTGTTGACGAGCCACTACATGGCCGACGTCCAGGCGCTCTGCCGGCGGGTCATCGTCATCCACCACGGCCGGATCCTGTTCGACGGCGCGCTGTCCGAGCTGGCCGCGCGGTTCAACGCGACGAAGACGATCGGGGTGATGCTCAAGGACGGCTCGGTCGACCTGTCGGCGTACGGCGAGGTGATGTCGATCGACGACGAGCGGGTGACGCTCCGCGTCGCGCGGGCCGACGCGCCGGAGGTCACGACCCGGTTGCTCCGCGACCTCCCGGTGGCCGACCTGACGATCGAGGACCCGCCGATCGAGGACGTCATCGAGCACGTCTTCGCGGGCGCGGCCGAGGAGCAGCAGGCCGCGGCCGAAGCGGCGCCGGCCGAAGCTGGCGCCAGGACGTCGTGACCGCGCCGGCGAAGCCCGCCGTCGGACCCGTCCGCGGCTACCTGGTGTTCTACCTGACGGCGATGCGGATCGCGATCGCCACCCAGTTCCAGTACCGGGTCGCGAACTACTTCTACATGATCGGGATGGTCGCGGAGCCGGTCATCTACCTCGTCGTCTGGTCGACGATCGCCCGGCAGCAGGGCGGTGAGGTGGGCGGCTTCAGCCCCGGTCAGTTCGCCGCCTACTACATCGTCTGGACGCTCGTCCGGAACATGAACATCATCTTCACGCCGTACGGCTGGGAGGAGCGGATCCGGACGGGCGAGCTGTCGGGCATGCTGCTCCGCCCGATCCACCCGATCCATCACGACCTCGGCTTCTTCGCCGGCTGGAAGTTCGTCGTGATCGTGCTGTGGCTGCCGATCGCGCTGGTCCTCTCGCTCCTGTTTCAGCCGCAGCTGGATCCGCGGCCGATCGACGTCGTGGTCTTCGCGGTCGCGATCTGGGGCGCCTACCTGATCCGCTCGGTCAACTACTGGATCCTCGGGATGGTCACCTTCTGGACGACCCGGGTGGGTCCGATCTTCGATCTCGTCTTCACGGCCGAGCTGTTGCTGTCGGGCCGGCTCGTGCCGCTCTCCCTGATGCCCGATTGGGCCCAGCGACTCGCCGACGTGCTGCCCTTCAAGTGGACGTTCGGCTTCCCGATCGAGGCCCTGGTCGGGCGGTTGCCCGAGTCGGAGCTGCTCGGCGGGCTGGCGATGCAGGGCCTCTGGATCGCGATCGGCACGATCGGCGTCCGCGTCGTCTGGCGGTTCGCCATCCGGCGATATGGCGCGGTGGGCGGCTGACGTGGACGGCCGCGATGGCGCCGGTGCTGCCATGCCGAGATCGGCCCCGCCTCGGGAGCCGCTCCGTCCGCTCCGGCTGTTCGGCGTGTTCTTTCGGGTCGGCGCCCTCAACGAGCTCCAGTACCGGGCGAACTTCGCGATCCAGATCTTCCAGTCGCTGGTCGCCCTCGGAACCGGGCTGGCGGTCATCGGGCTCGTCTTCAGCCAGACGACCCATCTCAACGACTGGACGCAGCCGGAGCTGCTGGTGGTGATGGGCGTCCACATCCTCATGGGCGGCCTGATCAGGACCTTCATCCAGCCGAACATGGTCCGCCTGATGGGCGACGTCCGGGAGGGCACGCTCGACTTCATCCTGACCAAGCCCGAGGACGCCCAGGTCCTCATCAGCATCCGCGAGGTCAAGATCTGGCAGGCGATCGACGTGGTCATCGGCCTCGTCGTGCTGGGCGTCGGGGTGGCCCAGGTCCAGGCGTCGATCGGGCCGCTGCAGGGGATCGCCTTCGTCGTGACGCTGGTTCTCGGCGCGTCGATGATCTATTGCTTCTGGCTGATCCTGACCGTGGGGGCGTTCTGGATCGTCCGGATGGACGAGATCCACGAGCTGTTCGACGGGATCTACCAGTCCGGTCGCTGGCCGGTCACGGTCTATCCCGGCTGGCTCCGGATCTCGCTGACGTTTCTTGTCCCGATCGCGTTCGCCGTGACCGTGCCGGCCGAGGCGATCACCTCGCGACTGACGGTCGACACGCTGGCCCTCGCGGCGGTCGTCGCGGTCGCACTCTTCGCGTTCACCCGGTGGTGGTGGCGGTTCGGCCTGAAGCACTACAGCGGGGCGTCGGCGTAGTCCCGGGCCGGGTCGCCGGCCGGCGGCCGGAGGAGACGCAACGGGCCCAGCGTCCCGAGATAGATCGCGAAGATGCCGGACGCGATCAGCACGCCGAACATCACGGGCACGACGAGCGACGCCCAGGGCCCTTCGCGGATGGCATGCCAGACGTCGAAGGCGATCGCCGCCGCGATGGCCAGTCCCACCCCGAACAGCACGCGATGACGGCGCGGGCTGGCGGCCGAACCGTCGAGGAAGCGCTCGATGCCGGCGGCAAATCGTGCCGTCGGTCGGCGCAGCCCGAAGGGACGGGCGACGTCGGTGGCGAGGTGCAGGAGGTCGTCGAGGATGTCCGGCTCGAACGCGTTCCGCTCTGGCTCCTCCGCGATGTCGCTCACGGCGGCGAGCCGCGCCGCACGCACCGTCAGCACGAGTGCCGCGGCGGCGGCCAGCAGCGCGATGGTCGCGAGCGCCGTCATGGCGTCGGACGCCAGACCCGCTTGGGCCGGCCAGCCGACCGTGGCGATCGCGTGGAGATCGGCCGCCGCCGCGACGAGGACGATGCCGGCCGCGAGCCCGGAGCCCCAGCGGATCCGTCGACCCGTGACGGGTGGGAGCGTCGGACCGCCATGACGGAGGCTCCGGATCCACGTCGGAACCGCGACGAACGGCAGGAAGATCGCGGCGTACGTCGCGAACGCGTCCCACGGGTCCTCGGCAAACGGCGACAGCACGCGGACGGCCGCAACCTGCGTCGTCAGGAACCACAGGACGGCGAAGGCGACGACTGCCCCGGCGGCGACGTTCGCCGCCAGGCGGGTCGCGCGGGTCTCCGGATCGAGCGAAACGGCCATCGTCAACGCCTCTCGAAGCTGCGGACGTGCTCCTCGTCGTGGTCCACCGCCCGCTCCATCAGGCCGGCGACATCGAGGACGCCATAGGTCGCGTGCGTCCCGGTTCGGGACCAACCGGCGTCGCCGAGGGCGTCGAGGGTCACGATCGTCGCGGCCCGGTCGGCGGCGTACGCGTCGAGCAGGTCGTCCAGCGAGGCGTTCGGGTCGCCGGTCCAGCGATCGGGCTCCGCCCACGGCCAGGTCGGGTGATCCTCGGCGGCGAGCTGAGCGAGACGCGGATGCCAGACATCGTTCTCGACGGCGATCAGGTGGCGGACGACATCGGACGGCGTCCATTCCCCCGGCGCCGGCGGCTCGGGCGACGCCGCGCGGGCGGCCGTCGCGAGGGTGTCGGGAACGGCGGCGAGCCGCTCGAGGAGGCCGCGGCGTCGGTCGGTCATGCCGCCATTCTCGACGCCCGGTCGGCCGAATGCCATCCTTTCTCTGTCGAATGAGGAGGGAGGGCGGTATGTCGATCGTCTACAACAAGATCGCGAACCGGGGCCTCGAGCGGACCGCCGCCCTGAGCGACGGCCTGTTCGCGATCGCGATGACCCTGATCGTGCTGGAGATCCACGTCCCGGATCCCGCGACGGTCGGGACCGGCGCGGAGCTCCTCGCGAGGCTTGGCGAACTGGCGCCGCGCTTCCTGACCTACCTCCTGACGTTCCTGACGCTCGGCATCTTCTGGAACGGCCAGCAGACCCAGTTGAGCTACGTCGCCCGCGGCAATCGCGACCTGAGCTGGCTCTCGCTGCTGTTCCTCGCCCTCGTCGCTCTGTTCCCGTTCACGACGTCGCTCCTGGCGGAGTTCGTCCTCTATCGCACCGCGCTCGCCGTCTACTGGCTCGACATCTTCCTGTGCGGGCTGGCCCTCTTCGCGATCTGGACCTATGTCGAGCGAGCGGGTCTCCTGCGCGAGGACGTCGGGTCGGAGGTCGGTCGGGCGATCCGCCGCCGGATCGTCGTGGCCCAGCTGCTGTACGGGATCGGGATGGCGATCGGGGTCGTGTTCGGAACGCTCCCGGCGATCGCCTTCATCGTCCTGGTCCAGCTGAACTTCGCGATCTCGCCCCGGATCTGGATCCTCCACAAGATCTGATCCGCGGCCCCTCGCCCCGGATCAGTCGAAGTCGAAGATCGTGTTGCCTTCGTAGAAGAGCAGGACGTTGCCGCAGCGGAGGCAGACGAGCATGTCGACCTTGTGGGCGGTGACGCCCCATTCGGAGTCGATCTTGCCCTTCTCGCGCTGGAACTCCTCGTGACCGCAGATCGGGCAGCGGGGCCTGGCCGGGACGGCCGATTCATCGGTCATCGATCGGCTCCCGACTCCGTGAGATGGCGGATCGCGACTGCCGCGTAGAGAGCGACGCCGACGGCCATGGCCGGCTCGTCGAAGACGACGAGGTTCGAGTGGTTCTGGGGGGCCGTCAGCGGATCCTGGCCGTCGGGTCGGGCGCCGACGAAGGCCATTGCGCCCGGGACCTCCTGGAGGACGTACGAGAAGTCCTCCGCGCCCATGATCGGCGTCCGCAGCTCGGCCACGGCCTGGTCGCCGATCAGCGAGCGAGCGGTGTCCATGACGAACGCCGTGAACGCCGGGTCGTTGATCGTGACCGGATAGCCGGCCTCCAGATCCACCTCGGCGGTCGCTCCGTGGGCCGCGGCGATCCCCTCGGCGACGCGCCGGACGCCGGCCCGGACCTCCGCCCGCGTCTCGTCCGACACGCTCCGGATCGTCCCGAACAGGAAGACCGACTCGGGGATGATGTTGTTCGTCGTGCCGGCGGTGATCTGGGCGATCGTGACCACCGCCGGATCGAAGACG
>DASUPH010000298.1:0-9999 GCA_036276275.1 Candidatus Limnocylindrales bacterium | reverse complement strand
ACCCGGGGATGTCCGGCACGAACACGATGTGCGTCGTGACGGCGCTCCTCGAGACCGGGATGCTGCCGATGACCGAGCCGGTCACCGAGCTGACCCTCGAGGCGCCGGCCGGCCTGATCCGTGTCCGGGCCGAGTGCGCCGGCGGCAAGGTGACCGGAGTGACGTTCCGGAACGTCCCGGCGTTCGCGATCCACCTCGACGCGTCCGTGGAGGTCCCCCAGCTCGGCACGGTCACGGTCGATGTCGCGTACGGCGGGATGTTCTATGTCATCGCCTCGGCGGAGACGTTCGGGCTCCGGTTGACGCCCGACGAGGGGGCCGACATCGTCCGGATCACCGAGATGATCAAGGCCTCGGCTGCCGAGCAGATACCGGTCGTCCACCCGGATCAACCCGGATTCGCGGGGATCACGATCGGTCAGCTGAGCGGGCCGGCTCACGATCCGGCGAACACGATGCGGAACGTCGTCACCGTCTCGACCGGCACCCTCGACTGGGCGCGTCCGGCGACATGGACCGGGGCGATCGATCGTTCGCCGTGCGGGACCGGAACGTCCGCCCGGATGGCGACGCTGCATGCGCGTGGCCGGCTCGCGATTGGCGAGGACTTCCGCCACGAGGGCATCCTCGGCACGGTCTTCACCGGGCGGCTGGTCGAGGAGACCCGGATCGGGGACCGCCCGGCGGTGGTCCCCCAGATCACGGGCCAGGCCTGGATCACCGGCTTCGCCGAATACGTCGTCGACCCGACCGATCCGTTCCCTGACGGCTTCACGATCGGCGACATCTGGGCCTGATCGGGACGTCGCTGAGCGTCAGCGCAGGAAGTAGCGACGGCTCAGGGGCAGGTCGTCGATCGGGTCGATCGCCAGCGGGTGATCGTCCAGCGTCACCCAGCCGTCGCTCGGGTCGACCACGATCGCCGGCGCCGATCGGTTCAGCCACAGGTCGGCCCGGCTGAGCCCCCGCGTCGGGCCGATCGGCACGACCGCCCTGCCGGCGCGTGTCCGGTCTCGAACCGCCTTCGCGGCGGATGTCGAGGTGAACGTAACCCCCAGACGCGCGGCGACCTCGCCGGTACCACCCCAGTCGGGGCGGTAGCGCGTCGGTTCTGCCCGCTCGACGGTGGCGTTTCCCTCGCCGAGCGGACCCCAGGCCGCATACCCGGACTTCAGGACGAGCTCGGGCTTCGCTCCGAACCAGGCCGGCTTCCAGAGCACGATGTCGGCGAGGCGACCCGGTCGCAGTGAGCCGACGTGATCGACGAGCCCGTGGGTGATCGCCGGCTCGATCGTGACCTTGGCGAGGTAGCGGAGGACACGCTCCGTGTCGTCCTCCTCGCCACGCTCACCGCGTGGCAGCTTGCTACCACGCCAGCGCTTCAGCACGCTGGCAAGCTGGAACGTGCGACGGACGGACTCCATGATCCGTCCCATGCCCTGGGAGTCGGAGTTGATCATCGCGATCGCGCCGAGGTCGTGGAGCGGACCCTCGGCGGCCATCGTCGCCTGATGGATCCGTTCCGCCGCCAGGGCGACGTCGGCCGCGACCGCCATCGAGCCGCCGTGGTTGAGGACGATCATCGCAACGTGCTCGGCGGCGGTATTGATCCCGTACGGCAGGGTCGGCGTCGTCGACGAGCAGAGGATGTTCGGCTCGCGAACGAGCCCCAGCAGGTCGGGCACGTGGCCGCCGCCGGTCCCCTCGACGTGGTACGCGTGGACGGTCCGGCCGGCGATCGCGGCGACGGTGTCCTCGAGCTCCGCCGACTCGTGCAGGCCGTCGGTGTGGAGAGCGACGGCGACGTCGGCCATCTCGGCGAACTGGAGCGTCGCGTCGATCAGCTCCGGGTAGGCGCCATAGTCCTCGTGGATCTTGAACCCGACGGCGCCGGCCGCGAGCAGCGCCTCGAGGTCGGCCTCCGCCTCCGATCGCGCGCAGGCCTGGACCCCGACGTTGAGCGGCCACTCGGTCATCGCCGCGAGCGTCCGCTCCATGGCCCACGGCGGCTCCGCGAACCCGGCGGTGATCAGGGTCGTGACGCCGCCGGAGAGGGCAGCCGGCATCAGTTCACGGGTGATCAGGTGGACGTGGCTGTCGACCGCGCCCGGCGTGGCGATCAGGCCGTAGGCCATGATCGGTTCGGTGTGCGGCCCGATCTCGAGCTCGATCCCGTCGCTGATCGCGGGATTGCCGGCCCGCCCGACCCCGACGATCCGGCCGTCCTTGATCCCGATGTCGGCCTTGACGACGCCGATCGTTGCATCGATCACGAGGCCGCCGGCGACGACGACGTCGAGCTCCGAATCGGACGCCCGGCCGGCCTGGGTCATCCGCGGCCGCAGGTTCTTCGCGTAGCCCCATTGCGGCTCGTCGCCGGGCGCCTGGCGATCCTCGCCGACACGAACCCAGAGATCGGTGTCCGCGAGGCGAACGCGGTCGCCGACCGTCGGCCCGTAGCGGGCGAGCCGATCGAGTGGGCTGAGGTCGCGGGTCACCCGCGCGATGCCCGCGGGGCCGCGGTGCCGTCGCCGGCGGCGGACTCGCCGCCCGCACCGCCGTACCGGACGACGCCGACCTCCTTCGTCTCGCCGGGTGCCCAACGCTCGGAGGTGCCTGCCGGCAGGTCGAGCCGGAACCCGAGGAGTGCGGCACGGTCGAAGACGAGCCTCGGGTTCACCCGATCGATCGGGTGATGAGAGCTCACGCGAACGGTCCGCTGGGAGTCGTTCCGGACCACGATCGTTCGCCGCTCGCGGTCGACCGTTTCCGTGTCCGGCCGAATGGCGCCGGCCCGGATCGCCCCGGGCCCATCCCCCGAAGGTCGCCGTCCGCGACCGAGCGGATCGACGAGAACGACGAGGCGCGTCCCATCGCCGATCAGGACCTCGAGACGGACCTCGTCGACGAGCTCCCGGACGCCGTCCATCACGTCGCCGGGGCCGACCGCTTCCAGCCCCGCCGTCTGGACCTCGCGGTACGAGCGGCCGGCGCGCGCGGCCTCGAGCATCTCGTCGCAGATCAGCGCGATCGTCTCGGGGGCGTTGAGCCGAAGCCCACCGGAGCGATGCCGCCGAGCCAGCTCGGCAGCCGTGAAGATGAGGAGGCGCTCCTCCTCCCAGGCAGTCAGTCGCATCGAACCGCCATCGTAGCGAGCCGCCATGCCCTCTCGTGCGTACGTCGTGGTCTGATTCGACGAAACGCCGGCTTGCGCAGCCGGCCGTCAGGCCGCCGGGTGCGCGAGAGGCGTGGCGGCGGGCACCGGCGACGGGCCTGCGACCGAGACCGAAGCGGGTCGCGGCGCGGCCAGGGCCCGGCCGGCCCGCACGAACAGGACGACCCCGAACGCGGACGTCGCGGCGCAGAGCAGGAGCCCGCTCGTGACGTCGACGACGCCGAGCTGGAGGAGCACGCTCATCAGGAAGGCAGCGGCGATGCCTCGGGCGCCGGTGATCGCGTTCCAGCCCGCCATGGCCGCCGCCCGAGAGGCGAGTGGAGTCTGGTCGCTCACCGCCGAGGCGATCCCGACGTCGATCGAGGCACTGCCCGCGCCGGCGGCGATCGCCGCTGCCCACAGGACGAAGACGTTCGGCGCCAGGGCGTAGCCGACGAGGGCCAGCAACCCGATGGCGCTCCCGGTGCGCAACGCGGCCAGCGCCCCGAAGCGGTCCGCGACGTGGCCCCAGATCGGGAACGCGACCGTCGTCGCGACGGCTGCGAGGATCCCGATGAGCCCGACGTCGGACATCGTCAGGTTCAGCCGATCGACGTGGACGAGGGCATAGAGCGGCGCGGCCGCGATCAACCCGCCGCCATAGAAGCCCTGGGCGAGGGCGATCCGACCGAGGACCGGCCGCTCGCGAAGGGCGCGAACGGAGTCGCGAGCCGAGAAGGCGTGGGGGCGCTCCGTCCGGGCCGCCCGCAGCCCGGCGTAGCCGATCGCGCACCCGACCCCGACGATCCCGGCGATGGCGACCGCGTTCACGCCACCGATCCGATCGGCCAGGATGCCGCCACCGAATGCCGCGAGCGCACCTGCCGCGGCGCGGCCCATCCCGATCACGCCGACGACGCGACCGCGCAGGCGAGCCGGGTACATCGAACCCCAGAGCCGGAGGTGGAACGGGCCGCCGAACGAGAGGCTCAGCCAGAAGACGATCGCGACTGCGACCATGACCGGCGCCGCCGGCACGAGGAAGAGGAGGAGCAGCGATGCCGACCCGGCCCCGCGGAGGAGCGCGAGCTGGGAGGTGCTGCGCGGCCCGAAGCGGCCCGCGAACGCGCCGAGCAGGTTCGCGACGAACGGCGCGGCCGCGAGAGCGGAGAGCCCGACCGGGGAGAGGCCCTCCCGCCGGGCGACGGTCGGCAGGATCGCGTTGATCAGGGCGAGCGTGACCCCCATGCCGATCGCGACCAGCAGATCGAGGGCGAGATTCCGCCCGATCGCGCGTTGATTCGCTGACGGCTGGAAGGATGACCGGACCACCGAGTACCTCGAAGCAACCCGGTGGCCTGCGAGGTGAGCTGTCGGGCTCGGCGTGGGTCGCGCCGCCGCGGTCGGTCCGCGATTTGCCCCTGGGACGTGGGTCCCCCGCCCTCGATGAGAGGTTCGGCCAGGGTCAACGATAGCAGCCGGAGCCCGATCGACGGATGGTCCGATCGTCCCGGTCGGTCGTGGCGGTTCGGCCCCTCCCGTCCCCTTGGCCGATGCCGCGGGTTCGGCTAGAATTCGTCATTCGAACCGGTGTTCGATCCTGTGGGGATGTGTGGATTCGACAGGGTCTGGTTACCGGGGAACGCGAGCCGAGGATGCTGCTCAGGCCTCGTTAATCAGGCAGCAAAACGAAGTACCTGGCAACCGCCAGTCGACTCTCGCCCTCGCTGCGTAAGCAGCTAGTGTGAGCGTGGAAGCCACCTCGTCCCCGCGGGTGGTGGAAGCGTCATTCAGCGGGGATGCGCACCGGGTGAGCGTCGCGTAGCCCGGTGACAAGCCCGATCTAGGGACACGTGACTGGACCGTCCGGCAGGGTGCCGATGCTCGTCCGGACGGTCGACGACAAACCATCGGACACGCTCGTAGTGGTCTCCGGCGAAGGGTTCTGGACGGGGAGTTCGACTCTCCCCCATCTCCACCAATGCTTCCGCTTGCTCTCAGGACGTGAGGAGCCGCTGCCCCTCACCGGGAACCGATCCGGAGGACGCGATGGACCAACGGGTTCTGAGTCGCTTCGAGCAGCCTGACGAGGTCCGGACCTTTCCCCTCGGGCGGTTCGAGGTCCTGCACATCGGTGATCTCACGATCGGTCGGGCGACCTACGAGCCGGGGTGGCGGTGGTCGGAGCACGTCGGCCGCGAGCTCGGCCAGACGAGCTGCTCGGTCGAGCACGTCGGGATGGTCGTCTCCGGCCGGAACCTGGTGACGATGGACGACGGGACCAGCTTCGAGATGGGCCCGGGTGACCTCTTCGCGATCGGACCCGGCCACGACAGCGAGGTGATCGGCGACGAGCCGTACGTCTCGCTCCACTTCGTCGGCGCGAGCACCTACGCGAATCGGGAGCCGGAAGCCCACCGGATCCCCGTCGAGGAGCGTAAGCCGGCCGGCGTCAAGGGCCGGTACCTCCACCCCGAGGAGCATGGCCAGCCGAGGGCGAAGGGCATCAAGATGCCGGCGGCGGCCGACCGAGCGGTCCCGAAGGCGCCGCGAGCGTAGCCGGCCGCCCGACGCGGGCTGACCGTCAGGCCGGCGCCGGCGCGGTCGACTGGCGGACGACGAGCGTCGGCGCCACGATCATGTCCTCGACCCGCCGACCGGGATCGGCCCGTTCGATCATGTCGAGCAGCATGTCGGCCGCGATCCGGCCCATCTCGACGCCGGACTGGCTGATCGTGGTCAGCGGCGGGATCGTGAACGACGCGATGTCGATGTCGTCGAAGCCGACGATCGAGAGCTGATCCGGGACGACGATCTTCGCCTGGAACGCCGCCTGGAGCAGGCCGATCGCGATCGTGTCGGACGCGGCGAAGACCGCGGTCGGCCGGCTCGGCCGGTCGAAGTGGCCGAAGAGCTCGCGACCGAGCCGGTAGCTCGGCTCGGGATCGGGCTGGGTCGTGAAGTAGACCCGGGCCCGGTCGGCCATCCCGTGCTCGCGCATGAAGTGCTCGTAGACGCGGGCCCGGACGGGCCCGTCGGCCATCCGCTCGTCGGCGACGCAGACGATGCTCCGGTGGCCGAGATCCCAGAGATGCTCGAGGGCGAGGATCGTGCCGCGCTCGTTGTCGACGTAGACGCCGGGCACCCGCCGTGGGCCGACCCGGTCGCTGACGCCGACGACGTGGTCGTGGCGGTCGGCCAGGTCGTCGATCGCGGCGTCGCCGCCCTTGATGTCGCCCACGAGGAGGATCCCGTCGGCGTGCGACTGCTCGAACATCGAGCCGTACATCGCGGCGACGTCGGGCTGGTAGTCGACGTGGCCGAGGAACAGGCGGTAGCCGCGGCGCGCCGCGACGCCGTTCACGCCGCGCAGGACCTGGGCGTGGAACGGGTCCGAGATGTCGCGCACGATCACGCCGAGCAGGGAGCTGCTGCTTCCGCGGAGGGCGCGGGCGAGGAGATTGGGCTTGTAGCCGAGGTCCTTCGCGGCGGTCACGATGCGCTCGCGGGTCGCCTCGCGGACGGGCACGCCGGTCTCGCGTCCGTTGAGGATCCGCGACACGGTCGTGATCGAGACGCCGGCTCGCTCGGCGACATCGCGGAGGGTGATCGTCCCGCTCGCGGCCTTCATCGTGGCCTGTCCCTCCCGCCTCTTGACACCGCGGACTATCGTTCCGATTGAGCGAAAACGTCAAGCGTTATCGTTAAGCCCTGGTCGTGACGGATGGCACCTCCGTTGCGTCGGGGCCCACCTGACGAGCGCCCGGAGGCTCGGTGGACGACTATCCCCGCTTCGATCTCGGCGGCCGCGTCGCGCTCGTGACGGGTGCCTCGCGTGGGCTCGGACGCGCGATCGCCCTCGCCCTCGCCAACGCCGGCGCCGACGTCGCGGTCGGGCTCCACGACGCCTCGGGCGAGAGCCCGGTGGCCGAGATCGAGGCCATGGGCCGACGGGCCCTTGCCGTCCAGATGGACATGCTCGACCTCGGCCAGATCGCGGCCGCCGTCGACGAGGTCGTCGGCCGTTTCGGCCGGCTCGACATCCTGATCAACAACGCCGGAGTCAGCCCGGAGGATCCCGCCGAGGACGTCACCGAAGCCAACTTCGACCTGACGGTCGGGGTCAACGTCAAGGGCGTCTTCTTCGCGAGCCAGGCGGCCGGTCGGGTCATGATCCGCCAGGGCTTCGGGCGGATCGTCAGCCTGAGCTCGCAGGCGGGCTTCGTCGCCCTCCCGACGGAGTCCGTCTACTGCATGTCGAAAGCCGCGGTCGCCCACCTCACGAAGTGCCTCGCGGTCGAGTGGGGCTGTCACGGGATCACCGTCAACGCCGTCGCGCCGACGTTCATCCGGACGCCCGGCACGGAAGGCGCCCTGGCCGATCCGGCGTTCGAAGCCGAGACCCTCGAGCGGATCGCCGGCCTGCACCGGATCGGCGAGCCGATGGAGGTGGCGGGGGCGGTGGTCTTCCTGGCGTCGCCGGCGGCGTCGCTGATCACCGGGCACACGATCCTCATCGACGGCGGCTGGACCGCCAGGTGAGCGCGACGACGGCGCCCGGACCGTCGGGCACGCTCCGTCCCGGCACGGACGCCGGCTTCCCGACCGTCTTCGGTCGGGAGCTGATCGGCGAGCTTCCGAACTTCGTCCACCGGCCCTACCTCGTCGTGACCATGGCCGACCTGTGGCCCCGGTTCGAGCATCTCTTCGACTCGCATCTGGCCTGCGTCCACCTGGTCGAGACCCTCGATGTGGTCGCCCTCGAGGACGCCGCCACGGCCCTGCCCGAGTTCGGCAGCGTGATCGGTCTCGGCGGCGGCCAGGCGAGCGACGTCGCGAAGTTCTTCGCGTGGCAACGCAACCGGCCCCTCTTCCAGGCGCCGACGGCGATGACGACGAACGCGCCGTTCAGCCACCGCGCCGCGCTCCGGGCAGGCGACGGCGTGGCCATCGTGGGCTGGGCCGTGCCGCAGGCCGTCTACGCCGACTTCGACGTGATCCGGGCGGCTCCGGCGCTCCTCAACAGGAGCGGCGTCGGCGACGTGCTCTGCTATCACACTGCGCACTACGACTGGAAGCTCGCCCACGATTCGGGCAGGGAGGAACGCCGATGGCCCTATGACGAGCAGTTGGTGAACGAGGCCCGGGAGATGCTCGACACCGTCTTCGCCGATCTCGACGAGGTCCGCGAGGTCAGCGACCTCGGGATCCGGACGCTGATGCTGGCTCACCGCTGGGGTGGTGCCGCGTTCCATGCCGCCGGCTGGAACAACCGCCACATGGACGGCGTCGACCACGCCTTCCTGTACGGCCTCGAGCACCAGACCGGTCGCCATTTCATCCACGGCCAGGCCGTCGGGCTTGGCACCTATTTCGGTGCGGTCCTCCAGGACAACGCGCCGGAGAAGATCCTGTCGGCGCTCCATCGCGCCGGGGTCGATATCCGGCCCGAGGCGATGGGGATCGACTGGGACGACGTCGCGACGGCGATGCGGCGTCTGGCCTGGTACGTCCGCCACGCGGACCTCCCGTACACGATCGCCGATGCCCGGCCGGTCAGCGACGATGTCGTCGACCATATCCGGGAACGGATCCATGCCACGTTCGGAGCGTGGGAGACGCAGGGCCCCAATGGCCCGAGAGGAGGGTTCATCTGATGCACCGAAGCAAGCGGGTCACGCCGCCCCGGACCATCGGGGCGCTGATCCTCTCGGCGGTCCTCCTGGTCGCCGCCTGCGGCACGAGCACGCCCGGGACGAGCCAGTCGGCGAGCGCGCCCGTGTCGAGTGGGGCGGCGCCATCGACGCCTGCCGGCACGAAGCACGTCGCGATCGTGAACAAGGACATGACGGATGCCGACATCAAGGCCGAGATCGCGAAGGAGGCCGGGGTCGTCGTCGGGAACTGGACCTACTCTGCGAACGCGGTCTTGATCGACCAGTTCCAGAAGTTCGTGAAGTCGACCTATGGCGTCGACATCACCCTGACCTACGACGGCAGCCAGGCCCCGAGCGAGTACCTGACGAAGCTCGCCGCCGCGTCCAAGGGCGGCAACCCCGCGCCGTATGACGTGATGGCGGTCGAGGAGAACTACTGGGCGGACGGCAAGGCCCAGGGACTCGTCGCCGACTTCTTGCCGTCGGACCTGATCCCGAACCAGAAGCTCGTGCTCGACCAGCTCCAGCACGTCCCGACCTCGATCGCCTTCCAGTCGACGTCCTACCCGGGCGTCGTCTACAACAAGGCCAAGGCTCCGTTCATCAAGAGCCTCAAGGACCTCGCGAACCCGGCGCTCAAAGGCAAGCTGACCCTGCCCGCCCCTGGTGATATCACGGCCGGCGGCTTCTTCCTTGGCCTCGCATCGGAGATGGGCAAGGACTACAAGAACGCCGACCAGATGAAGGAGGTCGTCGACTGGGCGATCACGAACATCGGGCCGAACGTTGCCAAGTACACCTCCGACCAGCCGACGATGCAGCAGCTCTTCGAGTCCGGGGCCATCGACGCGTTCTCGTTCTGGAACGCGACCGCCCGGCTCGAGTACTTCGGCGGCAACAAGGACGCCACCCTGCTCGTGCCGGCGGTCATCTACCCGGCCAACGGCTACCTCTGGATCCCGAAGGGTGCCCCGCATCCGGTCCTCGCCCAGATCTTCATCAACTGGCGCCTGAGCCCCGAGGTCCAGTTCCCGAACGACTGGCCGATCAACCACGGCCAGTGGAGCGAGCTCAGCGAGGGCTTCCTCGGCCCGGACTACGTGTCCCACGTGCCGGACTGGTTCACGGCCGACTACTACAACTACTTCCCGACCCTCGACCAGATCAAGACCAAGTTCAAGCCCATCG
>DASUPH010000297.1:0-4825 GCA_036276275.1 Candidatus Limnocylindrales bacterium | reverse complement strand
CCACGCGAGCAGGACGATTGCCTCGAGCAGGGTGGTCTTGCCGGCGGCATTCGGTCCCACGATCAGCTGCGGCCCGGGCCCGAATGTCGCTTCGAGCGACGAGTAGGACCGCAGGTCGGAGATGGTGATCGTTCGGAGCGTTCCCTCGGAGCTCACGGATCCCCGATCGGCGATCGCGCTCGCCTTCGTCAGGAGGTCGTCCGGAGGGGCATGACGACGTGGACGTAGCGGTCGTCGCCGATCGGCCGGAAGACGCCGGGTGACAGGGGCCCGTTCAGCTCCAGGGCGAACTGCTCGGCATCGACGTTGGTCAGGACGTCGGCAAGGAAGCGGGCGTTGAACGCGATCGTCGTGCCGTCGCCCTCGACGGCCGCCTCGACCCGGCCGATGTGGTCGCCGACCTCGGCGTTGGCGCTGACGGTGATCGCCGGGTCGCCCTCCAGGCCGACCCCCAGCTTGACGATGTTGGCCGACTCGTGGGCGATGAGCGCCGCCGGCCGCACGGCCCGAAGGAGCTCGTCGCGATCGAGCACGGCCCGGGTCGCATGGGTCGCCGGCAGAACGGACTGGTAGTTCGGGTACTGGCCGTCGATCAGACGGGTCACGAGGTCGATCCCCTCGACGTGGAAGAGGAGCTGGTTGCGGGAGTGGGCGAGGACGATCGAGACGGGGTCGTCGACGTCGGCCAGGATCCGCGACAGCTCGATCAGGGCCCGGGCCGGGATGACGACGCTCGTCTCCTCGACCGCGTCGAGGACCGTGATCGTCTTGACCGCGATCCGGTAGTTGTCGGCCGCGGCGAGCGTCAGCTGGTCGCCCTCGAACCGGGCGAGCACGCCGGTCAGGATCGGTCGGGCCTCGTCGCTCGCGGCCGCGAACGCGGTCTCGTCGAGCGCCTGGCGAAGGACCTTCTGGGGGACGCGGGTGATCGGCCGCTCGCCGGCCGTCTGGACCGTCGGGAAGTCCTCGGCGGGGATGCCCTTGATGTTCGACTCGAACCGGCCCGCCTGGATGTGGAGGGTCTCGCCGTCCCCGAGCTCGAGGATGATCGGCTCGCCGCCGGGCAGCGAGTTCACGAGGTCGGTCAGGAGGCGGGCCGGAACGGACGTCGCGCCGTCCGTCTCGATCTTGCCGGGCACCCAGTAGGTGATGCCGATCTCCAGATTCGTGGCCGTCAGCTTCAGGCCACCGTCCTCGGTCTTGAGGAGGACATTGGTCAGGACGGGCAGCGAGCGATTGGAGACCGCCCGGCTCACCACGGACAGACCGCGAGCGAGATTCTCCTGCATGACCGATAGCTTCACGTTGGCCTCACTCCAGGTGACGTGGTCACGGCGTTGGACGAACGCGATGTCGGGCATCGTCCGGGGCCGGCTCATGAGTCGTGGGTATCTTCCTCTATCTTCTCACTCCGTCATCATCATCATCATGGTGTGGACGCGGTGGACGGACTCTCGTCGGCGTGCGGGCGCCGACGGTGGACGAGGGCCAGCGGCCGGTGGACGGGCCGACCCGGAACGGCGCCGCGGCGGTGGACGGAGCGGTGGACATCCGGAGCCTCGTCTCAACGCGGCTTCGCGACGAGGCCGAGTCGTCCACGACCGGGTCCAGCGCCGACCCGCCACGGACGCCGACTGTCCACAATGGGTGGCGGTTGTCCACCGAATCGGGCCGGTTTTCCACACAGAGGCCGCCAAAAACCGGTTCACAGGCCCTGATTCCTCGCCAAAGCGCGACCCCGTTCGTCGCCCAGGGGCGGCCAGGGCAAGGCGCCGGCGAGCACCGCAACGAGCGGGCTTGAGGGCCCGTGAGCGAGGAGCGCACGCGGCAACGCCGCCGTGGTCGTTCCTGCGCGACAGCCGTCAGTCGGCGTAGATGAGCTCGCGGACGGCAGCGATCTCGCGGCGCAACTCGTCGTTGACGGCCGACTCGCGGGTGATCTTGTCGCAGGCGTGGAGGACGGTCGAGTGGTCCCGACCGCCCAGCTCGGCGCCGATCCGGAGCAGCGAGACGTCGGTCTCCGCGCGCATCAGGAACATCGCCACCTGGCGCGGCGTGACGATCGCCTTGTCGCGCTTCTGGCCCTTGAGCTGGTCCATCTGGACGCCGTAGTAGTCGGCGACGGCCTTCGCGATCCGCTCCGGCGTGACCTGCCGCTTCTTCGGGTTGTAGAGGACGTTCGAGAGAACGGCCTGGGCCAGCTCGATCGAGATCGGCATCGCCCCCATCGAGGCGTACGCGACGATCCGGTTGAGGGCGCCCTCGAGCTCGCGGATGTTGCTGACGACCTTGCGGGCGACGAACTCGATGACGTCGGATGTGATCGGCACCGCGCCTTCCTCGGCCTTCGCCCGGAGGATCGCGATCCGGGTCTCGAGATCCGGTGCCGTCAGGTCGGCGATCAGGCCCCATTCGAACCGGCTGCGGAGACGCTCCTCGAGGGTCAGGATCGCCTTCGGCGGGCGGTCGCTCGAGAGGACGATCTGCTTGCCGTCCTCGTGGATCGCGTTGAACGTGTGGAAGAACTCCTCCTGGGTCCGCTCCTTGTCCGCGATGAACTGGATGTCGTCGATCAGGAGGAGGTCGATCCGCCGGTAGCGGGCCCGGAATTCGTCGATCTTGCCCTGCTGGATGCTGGTGATGAACTCGTTGGTGAACTTCTCGCTCGTCGCATAGACGACGCGCTTGCGCGGAAACTTCGCGATCACCTGGCTCCCGATCGCGTGCATGAGGTGGGTCTTGCCGAGACCCACCCCGCCGTACAGGAACAACGGGTTGTAGGCGTGGCCGGGGCGTTCGGCGACCGACAGGCTCGCGGCATGGGCGAGGCGGTTTGCCGAGCCGACGATGAAGTTGGCGAAGGTGTAGCGCGGGTTCAGGTTGGCCGACCCGCCCTCGCCGCCGACCCGACCCGGCTCGAGGCGAACCTGGGCCTGCGCCTGCGCCGGCGCCGTGGCCGGCGCGTCGGGCTGCTCGGACTCGTCGCTGCCGGCGGTGGCGGCCACGATGACGAATTCCACCTGGACGCTGTAGCCGACGATCCGGGCGAGGGTCTGGCTGATCAGCGACCGGTAGCGAGTCTCGAGCCAGTCCTTCGCGAACCCGTTCGGAACGGCGATCCGGAACCGTTGGTCGTCGACGTCAACCAGCTGGGTGTCCCGCAGCCACGTCTCGAAGTTGGCCGGCGACAGCGAAACCTGCAGCTCGCCGAGTGCGGCGCGCCAGACCTGCTTGGCATCCATTCGGTCGATTTGAGTCCTGATGAGGAGGATGGCCGAAGAACCGTGACGGAGACACGAAGACGTCGCCAGAACGACCGCGGGATCCGGAAGCGCGCGGGTCTCGAAGATGATGCCCGGCATCATCGGACGTCGCTCCAGGAACCCGAAACCAATGGTATGGGCCTGTCCCGCGAACGTCCCGGCGCCGAGGGCCCGGTGAGGATAGCACCGCCCGGACGACCGTCGCAAGATGAATCCGCGATACTCGGGGGGAGTATCGCATCGGAGCCGCCCGCGAGTCCCGACGGCCGGTGGCGTTTGCCCGGGCGGACGGTCCCGTCCGGCCCAATCGATGCGGTTCGAGGACGCCTCGCCGGGGCGGTCTGACGTTTGACACTCCCGAACGGCGCGTCATATCATCCGCCGGACGACGAACGCGCCGCAGCGCTCGAATCAGGGGCGCAGGCGCGTTCGTGTGCCTTTCGGGGTCGGATGTCGACCCGGGGCCCAGCGGAGAGGATCGCGCACAGTCCCGATGAAGCAGACCTACCAGCCCAAGAAGCGGCATCGCGCGAAGGAGCACGGCTTTCGCGCCCGGATGAGGACGGCCGGCGGCCGTCGCATCATTGCCGCTCGGCGGGCGCGCGGTCGAAAGCGACTGACGGCCTGACGAGCGAGCGCGGCTCGCATCCGCCGCGACTCGTGATGCTCTCCCGTCCGCAGGAATTCGCGGCACTGCAGGGCGCCGGGACCGTTCGGTCCCACCCCCTTCTCACCGCTCGCTTCCTGCGAACGGACCTCGAGACGACCCGCTTCGGCCTGGCGACAGGTCGCAAGCTGGGCGGTGCCGTGGTTCGGAACCGGGTCCGGCGACGACTCCGTGAAGTGCTCAGGGCGATGGCGCCCTCGTTCCAGCCTGGCTGGGACGTCCTGATCATCGCCCGTCCGGCGATCGTCGAGGCAGACCACCAGGTCCTGGTCGAGACGCTGCGGCGGCTTCTCCGACGGGGAGGAGTCCTGGGAGAAGGGCAGACGACGGCGTGAAACGGATCGGGATCGGGTTCATCCGGGTCTACAGGGTCGTGTTCGCGTGGCTGCCGTCCAGCTGTCGCTACGAGCCGTCGTGCTCCCGCTACACGGAACAGGCAATCGACAAGTACGGACTCCTGCGCGGCAGCTGGATGGGGATCCGCCGGATCGGCCGCTGCCACCCGGGTCACCCCGGCGGCTACGACCCGGTTCGCTAGAGGGACTGAGGACTTCGTGACACTCCCGCGCCTCCGCTCGAGCCTCTGGCCGCTGCTGCTGATCGCCGCGGTCGTCGTCCTCGTCGCGGCGTGCGCCGGCCCGGCCGGTGGATCGCCCGGCGCGAGCGGCGCCGCCGTCACGCCGACGCCGCAGGCCGCGATCCCGCTCAAGCCCGTTCCGCCGACGGACCCCATCAGCTTCCTCGCCTGGCTGTTCACCCCGATCTTCCAGACGTTCTTCATCCTCCTCGTCGTCCTCGACAAGTTGACCGGCAACATCGCGATCGCGATCGTTCTGATGACGATCATCATCCGGATCGTCATGATCCCGGTCTTCCGCCGGCAGACGGTCTCGAC
>DASUPH010000296.1:0-9329 GCA_036276275.1 Candidatus Limnocylindrales bacterium | reverse complement strand
GGACGCCGATGCGCTCGAGGTAGTCGCGGGTGTGAACCTTGCCGACCGGCAGGTCTTCCATCCGGACGGGAAGATCCCTGCCGGCCATCACCGCCCCTCCTTCGTCGTTGCGCCGACACGCGAACCCTTGGTCCGCGGATCATACGAACCGGCCCAGCTCGTGGCCACCCCGAATCGGGCTCCTCCGGGTCCCAGATGGTGCCCCCGGTCAACGCGGGGTGCCCTCGACCTACATCCGGCCGGAGCTGATCTCGCCGGTTGAACGGCCAAGCAGGCGCCTGATCAGCTGGAGGAACGGCTTGGGGTCGTCGCGCGCGAGGTACCCGAGCTCCTGCACGCCTCTCAGCGAGCGTGCCCACTGGCGGATCGTGAGGCGGCCGTCCCGGCGGTAGCGAAGGCTCGACGCGAAGTCCTTCTCGACCATCCACTTGCGGCCCTCGTCCGGCTCCGCCGCCGGGACGGGCTGCCCGGTCAGATCCAGGTACAGGGCGCGGACGACGTCCATCCCGTTGCGGGCGACGAAGAGCCGGAACGTGGCCCCGATCCGGGGGTTCACGTCGAGAACCTTGTACTGGCCGTCGCGGCGGTCGAAGCGGTACCCGATGTCGAGGATGCCGCGGTACCCGAGCTCGCGCATCCACCGCTCCGTCGTGGCCATCACGACGTCGTTCCGGAGGCAGATGCCCAGGCTTGTCGCGCCGGTGTAGACCGGGGACTGCCGCAGCTTCTGGCCGGTGAAGCCGACGATGGGTTCGCTGTCGGCGCCGAAGTAGCCGTTGAACATCCACACGGTGTCGTCGCCGCCGGGGATGTACTCCTGCAGCATCAGGTTCGGGGCGGACGGGTCTTCCATCTCCCGATACAGCTCGACGAGTTCCGCAGGTCGCTCGACGATGACCATCTTGCGCCCGGTCCGCCGGTACAGGCGGTTGCCGTCGATGCCCTTGAGCATCACGGGGAATGCCGCCGTTTCGGCGAACCGCCGGACGTCGTCGATGCCGCCGGGGAATTGCACGTCCGGCGTCGGGATCCCGTGACCGCGGGCGAGATCGGCCATCGATTGCTTGTCCGAGAGGTTGCGGGCCAGGCCCGGTGGCTGGCGCGGGAAGAGGAACCACTCCGCGAGCACATCCTGGAAGTCGGACACCAGAAGCGACGTCTCGTCCCATGTCGGCACGAGGACCGCCCGCCCGCCGATCGCCCTGGCAACCCGGACCAGGTGCTCGACCGTTGCCCCAGGCGAGGATCCGGCAAGGTCGAACGCGAACCGTTTCCGAAGGTATCTCGAGTACGAGGCGGTGCCCCGGGGATCCGCGTCCACGGCATGGACCGTGATGCCGAGACGGCCCAGGCTGCGAAGGATGCCCAGGCTGCCATGGGTCCTGGCGCTGAGAACGACGACCGGTGTGGACGTGTCGATCGGTCCGATCCGCAGCGGTCGGACCGGATCCGGCGTCATCGAATCATCCGGGCGGCGATGGGCGCTTCCGCTCGACGTAGGCAACGATCCGGTCGATCGAATCGAGGTTGTCCGGCGTCGTCTCGTCGTCCGCCATCGTGATCCCGAACTCGGTCTCGAGGAAGAGGATGATGCCCATCATCCCGGTGGAGTCGACGAGGTCGCTGTCGATGAGCGACTGGTCGTTCGTCAGCGAACGGGCGTCCGTGACATAGAAATAGTCGATCACGAATTCGCGGACCTTGTCCTCGACGGCGGATGTCATCACTGGCTCTGACGGATCCTCGCGGTTACGCCATCTCGACGCTCGTCGCGCAGACGGTCGACGACGGTCAGGAAATGAACGGGTTGCGTGCTCGGCCGGTCGTCACGGACGAATTGCTCGTGGAGCAACCCCGTCGACAGGACCCCTACGAGCGCCATGTTATCGCCGTTCGACAGTCCAGCGCCGCGGGCGTCGGCGCGACACTTCCGCCACAGGCGGTCCACGCCGACCGGATCGAACACGCCCGCGTCCCGGATGGAGTCGGGGTCGAGGACATGAGCCACCCAGTCCGGGGCGTCGTCGCCCAGGAACGAGACGGCGTCCGGAGCGCGGTAAGGCTGTTTGGTGCGGCCGATGATCTCGTCCGGGACGAGGCCAGCCGCGACGCGCTTCAAGACGTGCTTCTCGTCGAGGCCGAACAGCTTGTACGACGGCGGCAACGAATTCGCGAGCTCGACGACCCGGGTATCGAGGTATGGGAATCGTCCTTCGACAGAGTGGGCCATGAGCATCCGGTCACCCTGTGAGGACAGGAGGTAGCCGGACATCAACGTCCGGATCTCGAGGTACTGGTCCTGGGCAAGCGTCGACCACCGCGAGAAGGGCACGGGCAGCGAGCACAGCAGGCGGTCGACGACGTCGAGGGCTCCGACCTGGGCGCGCAGGTCGGGCGTGAACAGACGCTGGATGGCGGCGGCCGGCCGCCAGCGGGTCTGGTGGGCGAAGCCGGGCCGATCGGCGGCAGCCAGGTCCCGCCCGAAGAACTCGCGGGCCATCGCCTGGCTGGCCACGGGCGAGCGGGCAAGGTAGGGATAGAGTCGATCGAGCAGGCGGGGTCGCACCGCGGAGTCGGGCTGGCGCGCCCAGAAGCGCCGGACCCGCCCCTCCCGGAACAGGTCGTAGCCGCCGAACATCTCGTCCGCGCCTTCCCCGGTGAGCACGACCTTGAAGCCCGCCTCGTGAACTGCCGCCGACAGGAGGAACAGGGGCGCCGGCGCGGTCCGCAGGAGCGGCCGCTCCGCGTGGGCCACGACGCGCGGGAAGACGGCGGCGATGTCGGATGTCCTGACCATCAGCTCGTGGTGGTCGGTGCCCAGGCGCTCGGCCATCGCGCGCTGGAACGGCGTCTCGTCGAACTCCGCGTCCTCGAACCGGATCGAGAACGTGGCGAAGGCACTGCCCACCGCCTCGCGCCCGAGCGCCGCGACGAGGGAGCTGTCGAGTCCGCCCGACAGATAGCTCCCGACCGGCACGTCGGCCCGGACCATCCGGAGCCGGACGGCGTCGGTCAGCGTGGCCCGCACCTCCCGGCTTGCGTCCTCGAGCGACCCCTCGAAGGTGGCCGCGCCGCCTTCCGGGTAGCGAGGCGTCCAGTAGGCACGATCGATCGTCCCCGCCGGCGACAGGATCCGCAGATGCCCCGGCTCGAGCTCCGTGACCCCCTGGAACACCGACTGCGGCGCCACCGTGCTCCAGAACGTGAACGTCTCCGCGAGTCCGGTGGGGTCGAGGGCCCGCGGGATCGACGGATCTGCGGCGAAGATGGCCTTCACCTCGCTCCCGAACCACAATCGCCCTTCGTGCTCGCACAGGTAGAGCGGCCGGACGCCCAGGCGGTCCCGGGCCAGGACCAGGGCCTCGTTCGCGGAATCCCAGAGGGCGAGGGCGAACTGGCCGTTGAACCGTTCGAACGCCCGGTCTCCCCACGCCTCCCAGGCCTGGAGGATGACCTCGGTATCGCTCCCGGTCCGGAACCGATGGCCCGCCGCGATCAGCTCCTCGCGCAGCTCGACGTAGTTGAAGATCTCCCCGTTGAAGACCAGCCAGGACGCTCCCCGGTCGTCGCCCATCGGCTGCTGGCCCGAAACGACGTCGATGATCGCGAGGCGGGCATGGCCGAGGCCGACGCGCGGGTCCAGGTAGAGACCGAACTCGTCCGGACCGCGATGGGCGATCGCCTCGACCATCGATTCGAGCGTATTGCGGTCCGCCGGGCGCGTTCGTGCCTCAGGCGCGTACCAGCCGGCGATGCCGCACACGCGTCAGGCCTCCGTCGGATCGCCTGGGACGACCGGGACGTGGTGGTGATACCGGCTCACCCGGCGCTTCGCCTCGATGTCGCGGAAGATCCGGGAGACCTGGTCCGAGGTGAGGCCGAGCTCGGCCGCCGCCTCGGCCGGTGCGACGCCGTGGTCGAACGCCCACATGCAGAGATCCATCTCGGCATACGGCACGGCGAAGAAGAACTCCTCCTGGGTCTGGGCGAACGGGTAGGTGTCGGTCGTTGGAGGCCGGGCGCGGATCTCGTCGGGGACGCCGAGGTATTCGGCCAGGGCGAACACCTGGGTCTTGAACAGGTGGGCGATCGGCTTCAGGTCGGCGACGCCGTCGCCCTGCTTCACGAAGAAGCCCTGGTCGTCCTCGAGGAGGTTCGGGGTCCCCGCAACGGCGTAGTGGAGCCGGTCCGCGTGGTAGTACTCGACGGATTTCCGGGCCCGCTGCTTGAAGTTCGTGGCCGCGACCATCTGGAGGTAGGCGTCGAGGGGCAGGCGTGCCCGTTGCTCGTTCCCGTCGGTGTCGGCGATCGCGAGGACAGGGATGTTGAGCCGATCGCCGTCGAGGAGCGACGGCAACACGACCTTGAACCGGTCGCCGATCGCGAACTCCGGGAAAACGGTCCTGATCGCCTCCACCTGGCGGTCGTAGCAGCCGAACGCCGCGAGGACGTCCGTGATCGGTTCGACGAGGTGCTGGGTCCCGAGGTGGTCGACGAGCAACCGGGCGAGGCGCAGGGCGTCGTCCGACGAGTCGCGTTCGGGCATCGAGAGGGCGAGGACGTGGTCCGGCCCGACCGCCCGGGCACAGAGCGCGGCCACGACGGAGCTGTCGATCCCACCGGAGACGCCGACCACGACGCCCCGCCGGCGGAGGTCACCGAGCACCTCATCGCGGATCGACTGGGCGATCTGGTCGGCCACCCGCGCGGCGTCGATGGCAAGGACGCTTCTCGAGAACATCCGGCGGACCATAATCCATTAGCGATCTCCCCGCTGCACGCAAGGATCCCGTGATCACTCCGTACCTCCACGACTGGGTGTTTGCCCACGCCGCCGCGACGCCTGACGCCCCGGCCGTCGCCAGCCGGACCGCTCGCCTGAGCTATCGCGAGCTAGCCGACCGAACACGCGCTTTGGCCGCGCGGCTGCTCGCGGATGGCGTGCGGCCCGGCGAGCGCGTCCTCGTCTCGCTCCCCAACACCCCGGCCGCCGTCGTCGCCAGCCTCGCCATCCAGCTGATCGGAGCGACGCCGGTCGAGGTGAGTCGCGAGTTGGGGCCGGAGGTCCTCGGGGCGATCCTCGGCAGCCTCCAGATCCGACTGATGTTCGTCGCCGCGCGCGATGTTCCGAAGTGGGAGCAGATCCTGGGTGCGCGGACGAACGGTGTGGTCTGGGTCGTCCGGCCCGCGGCGCGAGAGGAGGCCGCCGAGGGTCACGGGACAAGGAGCCTCGGCGAGGACGGCCGGGTCGAGTCGACGGGCAACGTGGCGCCCGAGAGACCGCCCTTCGAGCTCCCGCCGCCGGGCACGGTCGACCGTTCGTCCGCCGCCGTCGTCCTTCTCACGTCGGGCAGCACGGGCATCCCGCACGCGGTCGCGCAGACCTACGGGAACATCGACGCAAACACCCGCTCGATCGTCAGCTACCTCGGGCTGACGAGGGCGGATCGGGCGCTCCTCACGATGCCGCTCTCCTACTGTTACGGCCGGAGCGTCCTCCAGACCCATCTCTTCGTGGGCGGCTCCGTCTACTTCGACGATCGCTTCGCGTTCCCGTCGGTCGTCCTGAACGCGATGGCGACGGAGGAGTGCACCGGGTTCCCCGGTGTCCCGCTGACGTTCGAGCTCCTCCGTCGCCAGGTCGACGTCGCGTCGCTCCGGTTCCCGCACCTCCGCTACGTGACCCAGGCCGGGGGGCCGATGTCGCCCGACACGATCGAGTGGGTCCGCGCGGCGTTCCGCCCCGCCCCGCTGTACGTGATGTACGGGCAGACGGAGGCAACCGCGCGGCTGTCCTACCTGCCGCCCGAGCGGGCGACCGACAAGGCGGGCTCGATCGGGGTCGCGATCCCCGGCGTTGAGCTCCGGATCGCGGACGAGAACGGGGTCGAGCTGCCGCCCGGCGAGGTCGGGCACCTCGTCGCACGCGGGGACAACGTCACGGCCGGGTACCTCGACGACAGCGAGGCGACGGACGAGATCCTGCATGACGGATGGCTCTGGACGGGCGACCTCGCCCTGCGGGACGAGGATGGCTTCTTCTTCATCAGGGGACGGATCAAGGACATCCTGAAGGTCGGCGGCCATCGGGTCAGTCCCGGCGAGATCGAGCAGGTCATCGCCCGTCATCCGGCGGTCGCGGAGGCGGCGGTCGCGGGCCTGCCCGACGACCTGAGCGGCGAGGTGCCCGTCGCCTTCGTCGTCCTCCGTGGCGAGGCGGCCGCGAGCGAGGCCGAGCTCCGCGAGTTCTGTCAGGCGCAGCTCCCCCTCTACGCGGTCCCGGTCCGCTGGGTCTTCGTCGAGACGCTCGGACGAGGCGCCACGGGCAAGCTCCAGCGGGGCGATCTCGTCGCCCGCCACCTCGACGGCGGGGGGGCGAGCGGTCGGGTCAGAGGTTGATCGGGCCGTCGCCGTCGCCGCGGTCGAAATGGAGGGTCCGCAGCCCCGGACCGAGCGGGCCGATCAGCTTCGACAGGCGGGGCGACGCCGCGAACAGGAAGTTGGACGGCCCGTCCAGGAACCCGGCCCCCCGGATCGCGTCGCAGATCAGCCCGAGCGACTGGTTCGTCACGATGATGTCGACACCCTCGCGGGCGAGGCGGGCGACGCAGGCGTCGACGAGGGTGCGCTCGTAGCCGGGGATCGCGAGCAGGTCGACGATCGATCCGACCTTCATGTCGCCGAAGTACTTGTGGTTCCGACCCTCGGTGGCCAGGAGCACGGCCCAGGCGCAGGCCCGCCCGCCGTCGTCGATCGTGACGCGGATGAACCGATTGCGCGGCGCATCGTAGAGACGAGAGAGGACAGGACGGTCCCGAACGGCCCCGAACCGGAACGTGTCGGACGCCCCGGCCCAGACATCGTCGACATCACCGTCGAACGCGTCCGGGCTGGCGACGACAACGGGTCGGATCCCCTTCCGCGACGTCCGGACCCGGTGAACGACCTTGACGGCGACCGAGCCCGCCCCGGTCGCGGCGGCGACATCGAACCCGAGCCGAACGACCTTCGAGCCGCGAAGCGGCTGGATGTTGCGCAGGAAGGGCCGAGCGTGCTCGACCCGGAAGAAGAACGGGACGGTCTCGACGGCAAACCGGGCCGCGATCAACAGCCGCGCGGCGGACTCGAGACGGCCGCCGATCCCGAGGGTGTAGAGGAGCGGCTGGCGCCGTAGGGCGTCACGCAGGAGCTGCACCCCGATGGGTGCGTAGGCTCGATCGAGGACACCCTCGGACAGGGGCAGCTGGAACGCACCGATGGACATCACCTCCCCGTCGAGGACGAAGTCCTGGTGCTTGAGGATGTAGCCACCGCGGACCACGCCGTCCTCGACGGCGAGGAAGAACTCCTGGAACAGGCGCTCCTCCGGCGCCGGGGGCAGCCACGTGGGGACGCTCGACGCCGGAAAGGCATACGAGATCCCGCCCGCCGCCAGGCGGGCGTTGAACGCCTTGACTGCCGGCTCGTGAGCCGGTTCGTAGGGGACGACGATGGTCATCTCGAGCCGTTACGTGTGGCCGACGCGAAGCTTGCTCCCGAGCCAGCGTCGTTCGATTCGGTCTCGCTGTCCGGGCGTGATCACGACCGGGCCGCGCTCCGAGCGAATGTGATCGAGCAATTCCGAGACCGGGACGAACCAGCCGTTCCGCTGGGACAGCCGGGTCATCTGCGCCTGGAAGACGGGATCGAGACGCCCGTCCCGGTAGAACCCGGCCGCGAAGTGGGTGTACATGATGCACGCGCTGCCGGCCGCCTGGAGCCGTTCCACGTTGCGGTCCGCGAGACAGGTGTTGAACGCCTCGACCGAGCTTCCCTCGGAACCCGCGAACCACTCCTGCACGTAGGGGCGATCGGGATCGTGGTACGGCATCTGCGGACAGGCGGCGAGCGTGTCGATGTCCTGGAAGGTGAAGTTCCGGACGTACCTCAAGCGCTCCCGGCACAGGTCGCCCCAGAACAGCGGGTCGCCCTCCCGGTGACCGCGGAAGACGTTCGCCCGGCGAAACCGGGTGATGACGTTGTAGACGAGGCGGTTCAGCCCGGTGATCCGGTCGGCGCCCCAGTAGATCGATTCGGCGCAGCCGGAATGGTTCGCGTGCGCCGCCGGATCGTGCCCGTAGAGCTCCCGGTAGCGATCGAGCCCGCGCTTCGTCTCCTCCCGCGTCGACGTCACGAACGTCGCGCCGTGCAGGCCGATCTCGAACCCGCTGGCCTGCAGCTCGCGGGTCCATGCGGCGTAGTCGGGATCGTCACAGGTCGCCCCACCGAAAGCCGGGGTGCCCGTCCCCGTGATGGGCCAGACCGACTTGGTCGAGCGGATCCCGAGCGTCTCGAGGAAGTCGTAGACGGGTCGGACGTTCTCGAGCGTCGCCAGATCGGTGTCGTCGAAGATGGCGAGGGCAAATGCCTTCCCGTCCGGCCACGAGATCCGGGGCGGACGAGCGCCGTCGCTCACCTCGGCGCCGGGACGGGTCGCCGGGCGAGGCGACCGAGCAGGCGCTGGCGGGTCACGATCGACAGCCGGGCCGCCTCGCGCAGCGGCGGAATGAACGGAAACTTCGAGATCCTGATCCACGGCACGGGCGTCGGACGGGGATGGTATTTCTGCTTGTAGGCACCGCCGCCGCCGAGGTCCATGATCGAGAACCCCCGCTCCCGCCACGCGTTCATCGCGTGGTTGAGAAGGAGCTCGTTCGGGTGCAGGTGCACGAGGTGCTGCCGGCTGGCGATCCCCCAGAAATAGACCCGCTGCCGGTCCAGGGCATGGAAGATACCGGTCGCGGCCGAGTGGCCGTCCGGCGTCCGGACCCGCAGGAGGAGGAGCTGGCGGGCCGGGACGTGCTTGATCAGCAGGCGAACGCGCGAGCGACCGTAGGTCGGGACGAGCCGCTGACGGGCGAAGACGTCCACAAGCTGGTCGTGGTACTCGTCGACGAATGCGTCATCGCGCGCTTCCTCGACCACGAGACCGTCCCGGGCCGCCTTGTGGATGTACCGGCGGCACGTCGCGCTGAACGACCGGATCAGGGTCTCCGCGTCGGACGCAAGGTCGACCTCGGACGTGTTGAACATCCGGTGGCTCGCACCGATACCGGCGACGTCCGTCAGTTCGAGATGACGGTCCATCAGCTCGAGATGGACGCAGCCGAGCTCGCCGAACGCGAAGGCCACGAGGGCTTCGACGGCCTGCCGTCGCGACGCGCCCGGGGCGAGGCTGAGGCCCATGTACGGCGTGGTCCAGCCAGGAAACGGACTCCCGAGGATCTTCATGCCGGCCTTCCGGACGATCATCCCCGCGAAGGCGCCGATCGCCCGGCCGCCGTCCATCA
>DASUPH010000295.1:0-2236 GCA_036276275.1 Candidatus Limnocylindrales bacterium | reverse complement strand
TGATCGCGCCTGAGGTCCGCGCGTTCGCCCCGCAACCGGACGGCCGAGGGGTCGTCCTGTGGCGCGATCCCGCGGCCACCAGGGCGTCGTTGCGGGCCTGGTCGGACGCCGATGCGGACGGCTTCGTCGCGCTCGACCGACGCGTCCGGGCGCTCTCGAGGTTCCTGGCCGACCTCGCCGACGAGACGCCGCCTGACGTCCGGGCGCCGCGGTCCGCGGACGCGCTCATGGGCCTGCGGCTCGGACGGGCATTCAAGGGCCTCGGTCGCGACGATGGACGCACGATCCTGCGCGTCCTTGCGATGGCGATCGCCGATTTCGTGGCCGAATCGATCGAGGCGGACCCGATCCGCGCGACCGTCGCCTGGCGCGGGGTCCGGTTCACCGCGATGGGCCCATGGTCGGCCGGCACGACGAAGGTCCTGTTCGATGACGCCGCCGGGAGCGACGGCGGGGCGTCGGGCGAGACCGTCTTCGCCGAGGGTGGACCGGGCGCGCTGGTCGACGCGCTCGCCGCGGCGGCACGCACGGCCGGCGCCGAGATCCGGACGGGCGTCGAGGTCGCCTCGGTCACGACGCACGACGGCCGGGCGACGGGGATCGCGCTCGCGTCTGGTGAAGAGATCGCGGCCCGCGTCGTCGTGGCCGGCGTCGATCCGAAGCGGCTCCTCACGACGATGGTGGACCCGGTCGCGATCGGGCCGTCGATGCGCTGGCGCGCCTCGAACATCCGGACCCCTGGCCGGGTCGCCAAGGTCAACTTCGTGCTCGACGGCCTGCCGGCCTTCCCCGCGGCGGCCGATGACCCGCGCCTCCTGCGCGGTCGGATCCTCGTCGGGATGACCGGCATCGACGCGCTCGAGCGCATCTTCGACCCGACGAAATACGGTCGCTACGGCGAGTCGCTCGCGATCGAGGCGACGATCCCCTCGCTCGCGGATCCGTCGCTCGTCGCGGGCGCCCGTCCCGGGACCCACGTCCTGAGCGCCCTCGTCCAGTGGGTGCCCTCCGTTCTCCGGGATGGCACCTGGGACGACGGCCGCGAGGCCCTCGGCGACGCGGTGCTACGGACCCTCGAGACCGTCGCGCCCGGCATCGGGGCACGCGTCCAGGTTCGCCAGGTCCTGACCCCGCTCGATCTCGAGCGCGACTACGGCCTGACCGGCGGCCATCCCCTCCATGCGGAGCCTGGCCTCGACTCGTTCTTCCTGTGGCGACCGCTGTTCGGCGCAGCCAGGTACCGGATGCCCGTCGAGGGGCTCTACCTCGCGGGTTCCGGAGCGCATCCGGGTGGCGGCGTGACGGGCGTGCCGGGCCGGAACGCGGCTCGCGAGGTGCTCGCGGACCTCAGGCGTCGCCGCTGAGCCGGGCGGACCCGACCGGACCGCGCATCGTGAGCAGGTCCGGCTGGGGCCGGTAGCCGAGGCGGTCATTGACCGCCCGCATCGGGGCGTTGTCGATGTCGTTGCCGGTCTCGAGGGTGGTCAGGCCATGCTCGATGGCCGCCGCGATCGTCGTCATCTTGAGCGCGACGGCGAGCCCACGGCCGCGCCAGGCCCGGCTGACCGCGGTCATGTCGTGCCAGGCGAGGTGCGCATTGCCGGGCATCAGCATCAGGCTGGCGTACCCGACGACCACATCGTCGGGGTCGAGCGCCACCGCGAATCCCCACGGCGGGAGCACCGACCGGTCCACGTCGCGGGCCCGGAACTCGGCCAGGTCGCCGGCCGCCATCGGCTCATCGCCGGGGATGTCGCCGAAGGTCTCGAGCGCCACGGCATGGACGCCCGCCACGAGATCGGGCCGCTCGGCGAGCGTCGTGATGACGACGCCCTCGGGAGGTCGTGGGATCGGGGGCTCGAGGCAGGTCAACTCGAGCCGCAGGGCCTTCATCCGCTCGTGCTCGCTGAACCCCCGGTGCTCGAGGAAGGCGATCCCATCCGGCCGGCTCTCGTTGGCCGGCACGTGCAGCCACGACTTGCCGGCCTCGCGCGCCACCGCCGCGACCGCGACGAGCAACGCGCTCCCGACGCCCTGTCGCCGCGCGTCCGGGAGCACGTCGATGGTGCCCCAGTAGCCGTCGAACTCGGGTGGGTACACGTAGATCCGCCCGACGGTGGACGCGCCGACCGCGACGCCGTCGCTCTCGGCTAGTAGGCGCTTGCCGCCCGGGTACGTCGCGTCGGCCCAGCGCAGTTCCGCGACCGTCGTCGCGTCCTCCGGGCTGGCCACCGTC
>DASUPH010000294.1:0-5556 GCA_036276275.1 Candidatus Limnocylindrales bacterium | reverse complement strand
GCCTCGACCGCCTGCCGTCGCGACACGCCCGGAGCGAGGCTGAGACCCATGTACGGCGTCGTCCAGCCCGGGAACGGACTGCCGAGAATCCGGATCCCGGCCTTCCGGACGATCATGCCGGCGAAGGCACCGATCGGCCGGCCACCGTCCATCAGCAGGGCCGCGACGGGTTCCCCGTGCTGGCTCTCCTTGAGGAACGAGAGCCACTCTGGCGACTGGCACACGAGCCCCTCCGGGAGGCGGTCGAGTTCGGCGGCCCAGTCCCCCCGGCCAAGGTCGAAGCGCTCGAACTGCAACGATCTTCCTCCCTTGAAAGGAGTCTATCGGCACGGGCGATCGCTCGTCGCCACGGCAGGCGGTACACTGCGGCCGGGCCCCCTGAAGGAGTGGATTGCTTGGAACTCTCGGCGGTTGCGTCGGCGACCCGGCGCTACCTGCGGATGATCCTGGTCCTGTGCATCGGCGCGGGACTGGCCGCCTATTTCGTGTCGTCGCTGCTGCCCAAGCGGTACGAGGCCGAGGCCCGGGTCTTCGTCGGATCACTGACTGCGGCCAACTACGACCAGCAGCTCGCCTACCAGCAGCTCGCCCAGACCTATGCTCAGCTCGCGACGACGACCCCGATTCTCGAGAAGGTGGTCGCCGAGCTCGGCCTGAAGGACACGGCCGCCCAGCTGGCGACCCGGGTCGATGTCCGCACGCCGACGGGCCTGAGCATCATCCGGATCGAGACCGCCGCGACCACAGCCGAAGAGGCGGCCGCCATCGCCAACACGATCGCCGGCCAGGTCACGGCGCTTGCCGAACCCGCCAGCGGCGGGGCGGGCCTGGCGTCCATCGTCCAGACCGCGGCGCCACCCCCGTCGCCCTCGTCACCACGGGCCATCCTCAACGCCCTCGTCGCGGCCGCGCTGGCGCTGGCCGTCGGCATCGGCCTCGCGCTGTTCCTCGATGGACGAACGGCAAAGAGCGAGGAGAAGGCCGTGGCGGCCTCCCAGGCCGCGGTGACCTGGTAGAGGTCCGACGATTCCGGGACCTCAGCGCTCCTGGGATCCTCCATCGCGCCTCCGGGTAGCCGCGACCCAGACGGCCCCGGCCGCGAGGCCGATCGCGAGACCGGTCAGGTTGTCGGCGACGTCCGCGGTCTGACACGCGCGATGAAGTGATGGAGCCACGAGCTGGACCAGCTCGATCGCGAATGGCGAGACGATCGCCGCTCCGAGCGCCGTCGCCAGGTGGATCCTGGGCAGGAACGCGATGGCGATCCCGAGTGGCACGAAGAGGGCGACATTGGCGCTGCTCTCGCCGAGCTCGACCAGCTCGCCGAGGGACGGCCAGAACCGCTCCGTGTCACAGGTCCAGCCCGCCGCCGGGGTCGCTCCGTCGCGACCCAGTCCGAAGATGTCCGGAAAGAGCGTCGCCGACACGATGATCCCGACCGAGAGCAGGAGTCCCGCCGCAAGCGCCCGCTTGATGCCCAGCGCTCGAGCGACACGACCGGCGGCGGCCACGGCGACGACCAGCGTCGCGAGGATCCCGGGGAAGAACCCGGGGTAGCCCGACAGCAGCTCACGGAGACCGTCAGGCATGGGCCGACCGCAGCCCGGTCGTCGTGGACGGTTTCGCTTCGTGGCCCCTCACGCCCGGCACCGGTCCGCGTTATGCAGTGGTCGCCTCGGGTTCGCGATCGCCTGTCGGCGGTTCGACGCCATCGTCCGATCGTGGCGCCTCGCTGGCCGCGGCACCGGTCGCAAGGTCGGTTCCGTCGAGGCGGTCCCCGGACGCGTACCGGGCGAACCCCTGGATCATCCCCACGCCATATGCCGCATGGATCGTGGGATAGACGCAGCAGAGGGCGAGGACCGATGCGGGCCGAGCCCGGTCGCGATAGCGCGCTGATGCCCCGACGGTCGCCAGGAGATAGGCGCCGAGCACCACGGTCGTCGCGGCTCGGGCCGACGCCGACACGGTCCCGAGGACAAGGCCCAGGCCGGCGGTCGCCACGAGCCCGGCAGGCGCCAGGTGACGGAGCCGCGCCCGGCGCGGGTGACGGAACAGGACCGGGACCTTCCACAGGCCGTAGTCGTGGAACTGGCGCCACAGGGCCGGAATGCTGGACCGATTGAGATACGTGCTCTCGATGGCGGGGTCGCAGACGATGCGGCCGCCGGCGTCCAGGAGGCGGTAGCTCAGCTCGTCGTCCTGGTTCCGGACCATCCGCTCGTCGAACGGGAAGCGAAGGTAGGTCTCGCGCCGGCAGGCACCCATGAACACGGTATCGACCTCGCCGGGCTCGGTGAGGTAGTGGTGCCGCGCGCCACCCACGCCGAACGGGGTGCTCATCGCGATGGCCGCCGCCTCCCCGATCGGGCCGTCGCCGGTCGCGCGGACGGGGCCGCCGACCATGTCCGCCCCGGTTTCCTCCAGGGCCCGGACGACATGCCGGACATAGGACGGTCCGAGCTGGGCATGACCGCTCACGATCCCGACGATCTCGCCCGATGCCGCCCGGATCCCGGAGTTCCACGCCGCCGCCTGGATCCGGCGCGGATTGTCGTGGACGGACCACCCGGGCCGTTCGGCCACGTACGCCTCGGCGATGGCGCGTGACCCATCCGTGGATCCGCCGTCGAACACGAGGACCTCGAGGGAGTCCGGCGGGTAGTCCTGTCGAGCGAGCGATTCGAGACAGGCCCCGATGCTTCGCGCTTCGTCATAGAGCGCGACCACCATCGTGACGCGAGGCGGCGCAGGGCGGTCAGGCATGGTCGGAACAGTAGCGCAGAGGCCGATCGGGCGAGCTCGGTCGGCAGACGCCGGGCGGTCCGGCCGTCCAGCCTCGCCCGAGGTCAGTCCCCGACCTGGCCGAGAACCTGTTCGAGACCCGCGATGACCCGATCCACGTCCGACATGCTCATCCCCGGCCAGAGCGGCAGGGAGATGACTCGTTCGAACTCCGCGGCGGCGATCGGCAGGTCCGCGGGCGCGTAGCCCCAGACGCGGCGGTAGTACGGGTGGAGGTGCAAGGGGATGAAGTGGACGCTCGTCCCGATTCCGAGCTGCTTCAGCCCGTCGATGACGTCGCCGCGGCCGATCCGCAACCGGTCGAGGCGGAGCCGGAGGATGTAGAGGTGCCAGGCATGCGACCCGTCGCCCGGATCCGCGGGCACCTCGACGAGCTCGGCGATCGGGGACGCCGCGATCCCCGTGGTGTACGCCGCAGCAAGGGCCCGCCGCGCCTCGAGGAGCTCGTCGGCGCGAGAGAGCTGGACGATGCCGAGCGCCGCCGCGAGATCCGTCATGTTGTACTTGAAGCCCGCGTCCTCGATCTCGTAGTACCACGACCCGGCGGCCGTGTACCGATTCCACGCGTTCCGACTGATTCCGTGGAGCGACATCAGGCGGGCACGGTCGGCGAGGGCCGAATCGTCCGTGACGAGCATCCCGCCCTCGCCGGTCGTGATCGTCTTCGTCGCGTAGAAGGAGTACGCGCCGATCGTGCCGATCGTGCCGGCCAGCCTGCCGGAGCCCGGGAGCCGGCTGGGGAACGAGTGCGCGGCATCCTCGACGAGCGGGACCCCGCGGGCCGCCAGGGCCTCGGACAGCTCCGTGACCGCGAGTGGGCGACCTGCGATGTGGACCGCGATGACGGCCCTGGTCTTTGCGGTGATCGCCCCGAGGACGCCGTCGACCGTCGCGTTCAGCGACTCGCGATCGACGTCGACGAGGACCGGTCGGGCGCCCCGGTACACGACCACTTCGGCGCTCGAGGCAAAGGTCCAGGTCGGAACGATGACCTCGTCGCCGGGGCCCACCCCCAGCGCATCGAGCGACAGGTGCAGAGCGGCTGTCGCGGAGTTCAGGGCCACCGCGTACGTGCTTCCGACGAAGGCGGCGAACTGGCTCTCGAACTCCTTTGCCCGGGCGCCGGTCGTGAGCCACCCGGAGTCCATCACCTCGATGACCGCCTGCCGCTCCCGAGCGCCGATCGACGGCCGCGAGAACGGCAGGAATGGCCGGGGATCCGTCGTGTCCGCAGACGGGCTGGCGTCGGCCGGCGCGGTCGCGTCGGCCGCGACGCGGCCCCTCGAACCTGATCGGGTCGGCATCAGGCCGATCCGTGGCCGGACGCGCCCCGGCCGAAGACGGCCGCGACGGTCCGGGCGATGATCGCGAGATCGAGGCGGAGCGAGCGCTGCTCCAGGTACTCGCGGTCGAGACGAAGCTTCGCCGGCAGGATCTCCTCGCGGTACATCCGGTCGGCGTTCGCCCCCTCCAGGAGCTCTGCTTCGTTCCGGAACTGGAGCTGCGCGAGGCCCGTGATCCCCGGGCGCTGGGTGAAGACCTGGCGATGGACGGGATCGGCGAAGTCCACGTAGGACGGGTCCTCGGGACGGGGGCCGACGAGCCCCATGTCCCCGACGAGGACGTTCCAGAGCTGGGGCAGCTCGTCGAGCTTGTGACGGCGCAGGCTTCGCCCGAGCGGGGTGATCCGTCCGTCGTCCCGGGTCGTCACCATCGGCCCGTCCTCACGCGGGCGCATCGTCCGGATCTTGAAGACCGTCACGGGAAGGCCGCCCTCGCCGACGCGGACGGCGCGGTACAGGAACGGCCCGCGATCACCCGATGCGAGCATCGCGAGACGGATGGCGGCGAGGATGGGCGCGGCGACGAGGAGCGCGGGCGCGGCGAGGGCAACGTCCAGGGCCCGCTTCGACCGCGGGTAGGGGCTCGGCGACACGGTCGATCCGCGATCCTCGATGTCCGGCGCGACGGCGCGCTCGTGGAGAGAAGTTGCCACGGAGTCCTCGATCAGGTTGAGGGCCCCCGAGTGTACTGGGCCGAACCCGAATCCGGACCAGTACCGGCCGTGTCCACGGTGCGTCTCGTCACCGAGCCGCCGCAGTCTCGTTGCCGTCAGTCCGGCTGTCGTCCATCCGTCTCGCGCATCAACGCGTCGACGAGGCCGACGTAGTGGCGGCGGAGCGCGGGCGTGGGAAGCGAGCTGTTGTGGTACAGGACGACCGCATCGCCACCGTGGCGCCGGCAGGCATCGACGATCTCGACCGCCCGCGCGGTGGCCGCGTCCAGCGCCAGGGCGTTGTATCCCAGCAACGTCGCATCCATCACGATCAACGGCCGCTCCCGCAACGCCAGGGGTCGCCTCCCCTGGACGTCGAACAACGGGTATTCCCGGCACGTCCCGGCGCGGAAGCCGACCGCGTCGGCATAGCCGAGCGTCGAGTCGTGCTCGAAGCCGGCCGCCTCGTGGCCCGCCCACGTCTCGGGGTTCCGGAATCGCAGGTAGTGCTGGCGGACACCCCACGTCGCCTGGTCGAATCCTGCGGCGCGACAGGCCTGCACGAGCGCGTCGAACTCGAACGCGATCCGCACCGGGGACAGGTAGCTGTCGTAGCTCGCGTGCAGCCCGACCTCGTGGCCGCGGTCGTGGACCTGCCGCAGGAGACCGAGCACTCGCGGATCGCTGATCCGGTACCGGAAGTCGTGCTCGCCGGGCTCGTTCCCGGCGAGGAAGTAGAAGGTGCTGCGAAGACC
>DASUPH010000293.1:0-2183 GCA_036276275.1 Candidatus Limnocylindrales bacterium | reverse complement strand
GCGGAGCGAGACGCTCGACCAGGCGACGGGCGTGATCGGTCTGGGCGTCGAGCGCGAGCCGCATCCCGAGTCCGAATTCCGCGTTGTCCTCGAAGAGGGAGTTGGCCCACGCCGGGCCGCGCCCGGCCGTATTGACCGTCCATGGCGTGGTGGGCAGGTTCGCGCCGTAGATCGACGAGCAGCCCGTCGCGTTGGCCACGATCATCCGGTCGCCGAAGAGCTGGCTGACGAGGCGGAGGTAGGGCGTCTCGCCGCACCCGCCGCACGCACCCGAGAACTCGAAGAGCGGCTCGAGGACCTGGCTGCCCTTGACCGTGTCGTGGGCGATGAGGCTGCGATCGAGCAGCGGGATGGACTGGAAGTAATCCCAGCGGACCCGCTCGACGTCGCGGTGATCGGCGACCGGCTCCATGTTGATCGCCTTGTGGCTGGTGTCGGTCTTGCTCTTCGCCGGGCAGACGTCCACGCAGACGCCGCAACCGGTGCAGTCGTCGGGCGCGACCTGGATCGTGAGCCGGTGGTCGGGCAGATCCCGCGAGCGGAACTCCCTGTGCAGGAACCCGGCCGGGGCCGCCTCAACGGCCGACGTCGGGAACACCTTCATCCGGATCGTCGCGTGCGGGCAGACCATCGCGCACTTGCCGCAGTCGATGCAGATGGACTCGTCCCAGATGGGGATCAGCTGCGCGATGGCCCGCTTCTCGTATTTCGTGGTCCCGGACGGGAAGCTCCCGTCGGCGGGGAGCGCGCTCACGGGCAGCTGGTCGCCGTCGCCGGCCATCAGTCGCGCCGTGACGCGCGTGACGAAGTCGGGCACGTCCGCAAGCATCGGCGGGGTCGTCCCGCGGTCGTTGGTGACGCCACCGGCCGGGACGTGGGCCAGGTGCTCCAGGGACCGGTCGATCGCGGCGAAGTTGCGCTGGACGACGGCGTCGCCACGCTTGGCGTAGGTCTCCTCGACGAAGCCCTTGATCTTGGTGATCGCCTCGTCCGGAGGCAGGATGCCCGCGAGCTGGAAGAAGCACGGCTGCATGACGGTATTGATCCGGCTGCCCATGCCGGCCTCGTCCGCGACGGCGAGCGCGTCGATGACCCAGAGGTCGATCTCCTTGTCGAGCAGGATCTGCTGGACGCCGCCCGGCAGGTGGTCCCAGACCTCGTTCGGACCGTATGGGGCGTTGAGCAGGAACGTCGCCCCGTGCTTCGCGTGCTCGAGGATCTTCGTCTTGCCGAGCAAACCGAACTGGTGGCACGCGACGAAGTCGGCGTCCTCGACGAGGTACGTCGAGCGGATCGGCTCGGGCCCGAAGCGCAGGTGCGACACCGTGACCGAACCCGACTTCTTGGAGTCGTAGACGAAGTAGCCCTGGGCGAACAGGTCGGTGCTCTCACCGATGATCTTGATCGAGGCCTTGTTCGCGCCGACCGTCCCGTCCGAGCCGAGCCCGAAGAACATGGCCTGCACCTCGCCGGCCGGACGCGGCCGCCGGAACTCGGTGTCGATCGGCAGGCTGAGATGGGTCACGTCGTCGTAGATGCCGACCGTGAAGTGCCGCCTGGGCCGCGGCGCCGAGAGCTCCTCGAATATCGGCTTGATCATCGAGGGCGTCATCTCCTTGGACGACAGGCCGTATCGCCCACCGATCACCCGCGGCGCGGCGGCGAACGGCGGCTTGTCGGTGTCCATCGCCTCGGCCAGGGCCGCCACCACTTCGAGGTAGAGCGGCTCGCCGACAGCGCCGGGCTCCTTCGTGCGGTCGAGGACCGCGATGGCCTGGACGGTCCCGGGCAGCGCAGCCAGGATCTGGGCCGCCGGGAACGGCTGGAAGAGGCGGATCCGGATCATCCCGACGCGCTCGCCGGCGGCGACGAGGGCGTCGACCGTCTCCTCGATCGCGCCAGCGGCGGAGCCCATGACGACGATCACCCGGTCGGCGTCCGGCGCTCCGTGATAGTCGACGAGGTTGTAGACGCGGCCGGTCCGGACGGCGAGCTCGGCCATGACCTCCTCGACGATGCCCGGAACCGCGAGGTGGTACGGGTTGGACGCCTCGCGGGCCTGGAAGAAGACGTCGGGGTTCTGGGCTGTGCCGCGGACGACCGGCGCGTCCGGCGTGAGGCCGCGGCGGCGGAACGCGAGGACGTCCTCGTCACGAATCAGGGCCCGGATGTCGTCGGTTTCG
>DASUPH010000292.1:0-7471 GCA_036276275.1 Candidatus Limnocylindrales bacterium | reverse complement strand
GAGGAGGGTGAGCGAGACACCCACCGCCCGGAACGTCCGCCAGGTCACGTCATGACCGTCGATCGTGAGCCGGTCGGCGTGACCGAGGAGCAGCCGCACCGGCGGGTCCGCGGAAGCGATGATCGTCGTCGACGCTGCGTGGTAGCCGCTGCCCTCGAGGACGGACGCGACGACCGTCGATGTCAGGGGCGGCGCGCCGAACCATGCCGCGCCGGCCAGAACCGCGGAGCCGACGAGCACGACGAAGAGACAGCCGCGCATCGTCGATCAGGGGCTCGCCGCGCCCGCCTCGACGTACCCGAGCGTCGCCAGGGCGTGGAGCGCCGTCGTCCGCTCGTCGTACGGCACGGGCCCGGCGCGGCCGATGATCGACTGCTCGTGGCCCTTCCCGGCGAGCAGGACGATGTCGCCCGGTCGGGCCCGTTCGAACGCCGCCGCGATCGCGGCCGGTCGGTCGGCGATCAGCCACAGGTCGCGATCGCGGCGCTTGCCGGCCGATTCCGCGCCACGGGCGATCGCGTCGAGGATCGCCCGCGATTCCTCCCCGCGTGGATCCTCGTCGGTCACGATCACGAGCCGGCAGAGCCGGCCGGCGATCCGGCCCATCATCGGCCGCTTGTCCGTGTCCCGCTCGCCGGCCGACCCGAAGACGGCGATCACCTCGCCGCCACGCGCCGCGGCGATGGGCGCGAGCAGGCCGAGAACCTTCTCGAGCGACGCCGGGCTGTGGGCGTAGTCGATCACGACACCGAACGGCTGGCCGGCTTCGAGGCGCTCCATCCGGCCGGCCACCCGCTCGACCGATTCGAGCCCCGCCCGGACGGCGGCCGGGTCCAGCCCCAGCACCTCGCCGAGGGCGACGACCGCGAGCCCGTTGTGGACGTTGAACCGGCCGGCCAGGTGGAGATCGACCGTTGCGGCGCCGGCCGGTGCCTCGTAGCCGACCCGGAGCCGATGGGCGTCCTCCTCGACCCGGACCGCCCGGATGTCGGCGGCCGGATCCGTGCCGTAGGTCACGATCCGCGCCCCGGCCTCCTGGGCGACCCCGACGAACGCCCCGGCATTCGGGTCGTCGGCATTGATGACGGCTGCCTTCGGCCATGGCCGGCCGGCGATCTCCTTGACCGGGTTCGCCGGCCCGGCGGCCAGGCGCTCGAACAGGCTGAGCTTGGCGTCGCGGTACGCCTCCCACGTGCCGTGGAACTCGAGGTGCTCGTGGGTCAGGTTCGTCAGGACCGCGACGTCGTAGGCGATCCCGGTAACGCGGTCCGCGGCGAGACCGTGCGACGTCGTCTCGACGACGGCCACGCGATCGCTCGCCCGGACCATGGCCCGGAGGGCGCGCTGCAGGAACGGCGCCCCCGGCGTCGTCATGTGCTCGGGGTTGGATTCGCGGGTCCGCCCGATCGCCGTCGAGACCGTTCCGACCAGGCCGCTCGACAGGCCGGCCGCCTCGAGCGCGGCAACGGCCAGGAACGACGTCGTCGTCTTGCCGTCGGTGCCGGTGATGCCGACGACGCCGAGCTCGTGGGACGGGTCGCCGTACCACCACGCCGCAGCCGTCGCGAGACCGATCGGTGCGCGCTCGACGATCAGCTGCGGCAGGGCGACCCCCACGAGCGGCCGCTCGACGATCGCGGCCGCCGCCCCTCGCGTCGCCGCGTCTTCGACGTGATCGTGGCCGTCGACGTGGAGGCCCGGGACGGCGACGAACAGCATCCCCGGCCCGACCGACCGGGAGTCGTCGGTCACGCCCCGGACCTCGACGGTGCCGAGTGCCGCCGGGCCGATCGCCCGTCCGCCCTCGCGCGCACCGCGAAGCCGGCCCGCGGATGTGAGCCGGGCGATCAGCTCATCGAGCCGACGAGGCTCCGGAGGCTCGGCTTCGGCGAGAAGGTCGGCGATCGTCAGCTCGCTCACGCGCACCTCACGCCGTCATCGGCCGAGGACGCGAGCCGCCCGCGCCGCGAGACGCCCGAGGCGGTAGCGATTCGCGTCGAGGACGCGCTCGTGGGCGCCCGCGAGCTCGAGCCACTGCCCGCCGAATGACACCTTGTGCTGGTACAGGCCCCACATCTCATCGCCTTCGTGCGGCTCGTGCCGGGCTCCGGCCACGTCGGCGCCGCCCAGGTCCATCTCCGAGCGGTTCTCCCGGATCGCGAGCTGGATCGCCCGCCAGCGGAGCAGGTGGAGCGCTCCCGGATGGTCCCGCCGGGCCGACTCTCGGTCGCCCGAGTGGACGGTCGAGAGGCGCTCGCCGTGGCGGTACAGGACCAGGCCGGCCTGGGGCTCGCCGTCCGGCGAGCGCGCCTCGAGCAGGACGAGGTGGCCGGCCCGCAGGGCGGAGCTCCACCAGGCAAGGAACGCCTCACGCGGCCCGAAGCTGAAGTGACGCCGCTCGCCCGTCTCGAGGAGGAGGTCGTAGAACCGGTCGAGGGCGATCTCGCTCGGCTCCTTCGGCCCGACAAAGCCCTCCCCCACCCCGGCCGGCGCGACACGGCCGTCGTGGCGGACCACCACGATCCCCTCGGTCTCGGCCTTCCGGATCCGCTGGCGGGTCGATTTCGCGATCCCGGCGAAGACGTCGTCCACGCTCCGACCCTCGAGCGGCAGCGCGATCCGGTGCCGCGACGGCTGGATCTCCTCGATCGGGTGGAAGGCGATCCGGGCGAGCTGCGCAGGGTAGCCGCTCGCGGCCGGGATCTCGGCATCGGAGGCCACGACCGCGACGTCGCGCTCCGCCAGCCAGTCGACGATCGCCGCCAGCCGTTCGGCCGTCTGCTCAGGGGCGTCGCCGGCCGCCACGGGCCCCCGCGGGACGTAGGCGCTGGAGCCCCCGACCCACGGCCAGCCGCGTCGGAGGACCAGGGCGGCGAACGCATCGTCGAACAGCAGGTGATCTGCCTGCCAGCCCGCACGGACGCGATGCTCCGCCCAGGCCCGCGACTGGTAGACGTGACCGCCGGGGACGTCGACCACGTGCTCGTCCCAATCGGTCAGGTCGGCCGGTCCGGCCTCGCGGATCGATGTCAAGCGGCGTCTCCTCCGCCGGGGAACGACACCGCGCTGCCGCCGGCGGCGAGGCCATGCCGGCGACGAGTCCACCAGACCCGCGCCCGTTGGGCGCGCTCGTACGCCTGGCGGCCCAGCGGGTCGAGGACGAGGTCCCAGGCGCCGACGTACTGGATCTCGCGGCCACCGAAGCCGGTCTTGAAATGGGCGATCCCGCCGGTCGCGAGGCCCCACAGGTCGTAGCTGGTCGCCCCCTGCTCCCGTGACGACCGGATCGCCTCCCACTTCAGGAGATAGTTCGCCCGGCTCTCGCCGCCGTCGGCCGTCATCCCGCCGTACGGCTCGACGACCCGGGGGCCGCAGCGGACGAGGAAGAGGGTCGCGACGGCTGTGCCGTCCGGTCGGCGGGCGAAGAGGAGACGGGCATTGCCGGTCGGCCGGAGCGCCTCCCAGACGTCGCGATACGCCTGCTCGGTCCGGATCAGGAAGCCGGCCCGATCGGCCGTCTCGCGATAGACCCGGTAGAACTCGGGCAGGGCATCGCCCTCCGCGTCGCTGACGGTGATGCCCGCCGTTCGAGCCTTGTTGACGTACTGGCGCCACTTCTTGCGCAGATCGCCCCACAGCGCGTCCTCGTCCGAGCGGAGGTCGATGATCCGGGTGGCGTTCGGCTGGATCGGCCTGGCCGGGCGCCAGCCGGCCACCTTCAGGGCGCGCCGGAGCGCTCCGTCCGGGTCGTGCGGTCCGTCGAGCTCGATCTCCGGGTCGATCCGGAGATGCGAGACCCGGCCGACCTCATCGCGGAGCTCGGTGCGGCAGCCTTCGCTCAGGGCAGCGACCGCGTCGGCTGTCCAGGTCGTCGCGACCGGTCCGCGCGGGGCATAGGCGAACGCCCACGGCAGCGGGCGCGGCCGGCGGACGAGAACCTGGGCGCCGATCGGGGCCGCGTCGCCGGTCAGCAGCCGGGTCGATGACCAGCCGTTGACCGCCTTCACCCGCGCCCAGCCCGAGAGCTGGAGGTACGAGCCCGGCTCGGCGTTCGCCACGAACGCGTCCCAGGCCTCGTCATCGTGTCGATCGACGGTGGCGAGGCCCGCGGTCGGGCGGGTCATGCCCGGCGCGGGCGTCGGATGAGGTCGGCCATGAGCCCGATCATGGAGGTGAGCTCGGCGATCCGCAACACGGCGGCGATCGCGGTCGATGTCACGAGCCAGACGACCCCGGCAACCCCGATCCGGACGACGAGCGCGGACGCGGACGCATCGGCTCCCATGGCCAGGGTCAGTCCCGCGGCCACGCCCGCGGCCGCCGCCGACCCGCCGATCGTGACGACGAGCGACTGGCCGGCAAGGACGACGATCGGACGGAACGCCAGTTCCGGCAGGCCCCGTCTCAGGAGGAGGAGCAGGACGATCGTCTCCAGCCAGGCCGCGATCGCGATCGCCAGCCCCAGCCCGGGCAGCCCGAGCGGTCCGACGAGGACACCGGCCAGGGTCGAGTTGACGACGACGGCCAGGATCGCCGCCGCGACTGGCGTCCGGGTGTCCTGGCGGGCGTAGAAGGCCCGAGCCAGAACGGCGATCAGGGCGTGGGCGGCGAGCCCGAACAGGAACGCCAGGAGCGTGGCGGCGGTGAGGTCGACAGTCGCGGGCCCGAACCGATCGGACCCGAACAGGAGGTCGACGACCTCGTGACGGAGAACGATCGCGATCCCGGTGATCGGGAGCATGACGAACAGGATCAACCGGATCGTTCGCGAGACCAGCGCCGCGAACTCGTCGATCCGCCCGAGCGCGACCTCCCGTGACAGTGACGGCAGGACGACGATGCCGAGCGGCACGCCGATCACCCCGATCGGAATCTGGAGGAGGATGAACGCGACGTTGAAGGCGGTGATCGCCGCGGGCTGGAGCGTCGATGCGATCGCGGTCAGCACGATGAACGTGATCTGGCCGGCGCCGAGTCCGAGCGCTCGCGGGGCCATGAGCTTCAGGGCCTGGCGCGCCGCTGGGTCCGCCAGGTCGATCCGCCGCTCGTAGCGATACCCGAGCCCGAGGAGCGGCGCCACCTGGACGCCGAGATGGAGGAGCGAGCCGGCGACGACGCCGAGCGCGAGGCTGGTGATCCCGAACGGCGCCGCCAGGAAGAGCGCCCCGCCGATGAAGGCGAGGTTGTAGACGATCGGGGCGATCGCCGACGCGGCGAACCGACCCTTCGCGTTCAGGACGCTCGTGACGAGCGACCCGAGGGCGAGGAAGATCGGGCTCAGGATCATGATCCGGGTCAGGTCGACGGTCCGCGACACCTCGGCCGCGTCGAAGCCGGGCGTGATCGCCGGGATGATCAGCGGGGCGGCGACCAGGACGATGACCGCCAGGATCAGGAGGGCGAGCAGCATCAGGTTGGCGATCGTCGAGACGACGCGCCAGGCCCGGGCTTCCTCATCGTCGGCGAACAGGCCGGAGAGGACCGGGATCACGGCCGACGACAGGGCGCCGGCCGCCACGAGCTGGAACACGAGGTCCGGCAGGCGGAAGGCGGCGAAGAACGCGTCGAGCTCGGGGCCCGCCTCGAACGTATGGGTGATGACGACGATCCGGACCCAGCCGAGGATCCGGGACAGGAGGAACGCCCCCGACACGATCAGGCCGGCCCGGGCCAGGGCGCGGGACGTGGTCACGGGTTCGTCGGCTGGCGGGCGGCCCGCGGGTGGGCGCCGCGGTAGGCCGCCCGGAGGCGGGCCGGCGAGACATGGGTGTAGACCTGGGTCGTCGCCAGGCTCTCGTGGCCGAGCAGCTCCTGGACGACCCGGAGGTCCGCGCCGCCCTCGAGGAGGTGGGTCGCGAACGAGTGGCGGAGCGTGTGGGGCGACACGCCGGCCGGGAGTCCGGCCCGCCGCCGGAGCAGGTCGAGGCGATAGCGGAGGCCACGGACGCCGAGCGGCGCTCCGCGATGGTTGAGGAAGACCTCGGTCGGGGCCGCGTCCGCTCCCCCGCCCCGCTCGACGAGGACGGGCCGGCCGTCCTCGAGGTACCCGGCGAGCGCGTTCCGGGCCGGCCGGCCGAGCAGCCCGATCCGCTCCTTGCGGCCCTTGCCGAGGACCCGGATCTCGCCCCGCCGAAGGTCGAGCGAGCCGAGATCCGCCGCGGCCAGCTCGCTGATCCGGAGGCCGGCTGCGTAGGCCGTCTCGACGAGCGCGCGGTCGCGCAGGGCGATGGCGACCGTCAGGTCACTCGCCTCGCGGCGGGTGTCGCTCTCGACGTCGGCGTCCGCTGCGGCGAGGAGCCGCTCGACCTCGTCGACCTCGAGGACCCGCGGCAGGCGCCGTGGCAGGCGCGGCGTCGCGATCGACCCCCACGGATCGCCGGTCGCCAGCCCCTCCCGGGCCGCGAACCTGTGGAACGAGCGGATCGCCGCGAGGCGCTGGGCGGTGGAGCTGCGGGCGGTCCGCGATCCGAGCTCGGCGAGGTAGGCCCGCAGGTCGATCCGCGTCGGCGCGCGCCAATCGACGCCGCGTTTCGTGAGCCAGTCGAGATAGGCCGTCAGCGTCGCCTTGTAGGAGCGCTGCGTGTGGGGCGACGTGTCACGGGCACCCAGCGACTGCAGGTAGCGGGCGAGGGCCGCTCCGGACGACGCCTCGGTCACGCGTCGGGGGCGCTGCCGGTCCGGGGCGTCGCCCGCCGCGCCGATCCTCCCCGACTGGTCGGGCCGGTCGCGCTGCGGCCGGCGGTCCTTGTCTTGCCACCGCGGGCGGCGCCGCCGGCGCCGGTCCGGCCACCCCGACGGCCGCCGCCGCGGGCGGGCTTCGCGAGCGCCTCCGGGTTCGGAGGTCCGCCCTCGAGCCGCGCGCCGGCGACGTCGACGCCCTCGGCCAGCGGGATCGCGGCGCCGCACACGAGGCAGATGCCCTCGTCGCCGTGCCGCGCGACCGGCCCGTCGTCGGTGTCGTGGACCGCGCCGACCGGCTCGAAGTTCGTCGTGAAGTCGCACTTCGGGTAGTTCGAGCAGCCGTAGAAGACGTTGCCGGGACGGCGCGCCCGGCGCGGCACGAGATGGCCGTCCTTGTTCTTCGGGCAGACGACCTCGAACGGGAGCGGCTCCGGCGGCGGCGGCCCCTCCTTCTTGATGTACGTGCAGTCGGGGTAGCGAGAGCAGCCTACGAACGGGCCGAACTTGCCACTCTGGCCCACCAGGGTGCCTTCGCCGCACTGCGGGCAGACCTCGCCCTCGCCGGCCTGGGGCGGCTGCTCCTCGCCGGGCAGGGGTCGCGATTCCTTGTGCTCCGGGTACAGCGAGCAGGCCAGGAACCGGCCGTTGCGGCCGAGCCGGATCACCATCGGGTGGCCCAGCGAGCAGACCTCGTCGGTCTCCTCGGTCGTGAAGTCGCGCCGTCGCGTGTTCCTGCGGACCTCGTCGACCCGCTCCCGCAGGGGCGGGTAGAAGGCCTGGAGCAGCGGCA
>DASUPH010000291.1:0-2651 GCA_036276275.1 Candidatus Limnocylindrales bacterium | reverse complement strand
CGGCGATCCTCGGCTTCGTGGAGATCCTTTCCAGCGGCATGGACGGCCCGCTCAACCAGGCCCAGGCCGAGGACATCCGGACCGTCCAGGCCAGCAGCCGCCACCTGCTCGAGTTGATCGACGACCTGATCGACGTGGCATCGATCGAGTCGGGCCAGATCCAGCTCGCGCTGAGCCCGGTCGACGTCGAGGAGCTCATCCGGGAGAGCGTCGAGACGATGCGGCCGCAGGCCGGTGAGAAGGGGATCAGCCTCGAGGTCGAGGCCGTGGAATCGGACCTCATCGCCGCCGCGGATCACGGCCGGTTCCGGGAGATCGTCCTCAACCTCCTGTCCAACGCCCTGAAATTCACCCCGTCGGGCGGCCGCATCCGGGTCTCGGCTCGAACGGAATCGGCGTCCGGAAACGAGCCGACGATGGCCCGGATCGACGTTCGCGATTCGGGGATCGGCGTGGCCGTGGAGGACCGCGAGCGGATCTTCGAGACATTCGTCCGGACGGCCGGGCCGTCGTATCAGGGGACGGGTCTTGGCCTCGCGATCTCACGCGAGCTGGCCCGCCTCCACGGCGGGGACCTCACCGTCGAATCGACGGTCGGGGTCGGGAGCACCTTCAGCGTCCGGCTTCCGGCCGCGACGCCCTGGCCGAGCCGGTCGTGACGACGACCGGGGGTGGCACGAACCTGCAGCGGCCCCTGATCCTGGTCGTCGACGACATGGCCGAGACCCGCCGGCTGATGCGGCGCGTCCTCGAGCGTGACGGGATGCGGGTGATCGAGGCGGAGACGGGGGAGGCGGCGGTCCGTTCGGCCGCCCGTGACCGTCCGGCCCTGATCGTGCTCGACCTCCGGCTGCCGGGGATGTCCGGTTTCGATGTCGCCCGGAGGATCCGCGCCATGCCCGATCACGACCTCGCGTCGACCCCCATCCTGGCCTGCAGTGCATCGGTCCAGGCCGAAGTTCGGCGGGAAGCCCTCGACGCCGGCTGCGACGCCTTCGAGGGCAAGCCCTTCGACATCGCGACCTTTGCCGACCGGATCCGGGGACTGATCCCGCGAGTGGCGGCCGGCTAGCGCCATACTGCGCCACATGGCCGCGGATCTGGGACCGCTCGACCGCCTCGCGGAGCGTGCCGAGACGCTGGCCGGCGCGTGGGCCGCTCGAGCCCGGTCGTCGACCACCGTCGGCCGTGAACGAGCCCTCCTCCGGATGTTCGGCGTCGCCGGCCTCGATTCGGCCGGCCGGCCGCTGGCCTGGGCCGCCGTCGATCGCTACCTCGCGGACGGGCCGGGCCGGCTCGGCGGCGGGATCGTCCTGCCGTTCGCGATGGCCCTCGCCGAATACGACCTGGATCCGCAGCGGCTGGCGCTCGACGTCGCGTCCGGTGCCGTCGATCTCGCGATGGAGGGCGCCCTCCTGCGCGAGGCGGACCGGCGGGTGATCGCCGAGGAGGAGGCTCGCCGCCTCGTGACCGCGGCCATCGAGCGGATCGATGCCAACCGGACGGCCCGCACCGAGCTCATCGATGTCCTCGGCGAGCCGCGCCGGCCGTGGGCGGGCGCATCGATCGGCGAGCCGGACCTGGCCGGTGCCCTCGACGAAGCCCGGGCCGCGGTCGACGCGGGAGCCGACCTCCTCCAGGTCGAGGTCCCGATCGGGCGCGAGCTGAGCCAGCGTCTGCAGCAGGCCGGTCTCGACGCGCCCGTCTGGCAGCCGCGGAGCGGCCGGCCGGCGGATCCGATCGACCTCCTCGAGCAGGCACCGAGCGGCAGCCAGCGGGCCCTTGGCGGTCTCCGCCGCGCGCTCGACGAGGCCGCGGCCCAGCGTCGCGGCTATGTCCGGCTCGGGATCGTGCCGCCGCCCCTTGGCACGCCGGAGAGCGCCGTCGTCGCGGGCTTCGAGCGCATGGACTTCGCGATCTCCGACCCGCTCGCGGAGATCGTCGCTGGCCATGTCGCGCCCGACCGGGCGCTGGCCGACCACGCCTTCGGCCAGTCGATCCTCGCGCGGGCCGGGGTCGTCGTCGCGATCGGCGCCGGCCCGCTCGTCGTGGCTCCGGATCTCGCCCAGGGCGTCCCGTCGGACCCGTCCACGCGGGCCGGCCGGGCGCTCGCCCTCCAGGTCCTCGCCGTCGCGATCGCCCGCGGCAACGGCGTCCCGGACGACCAGATCGTGGTCGGGGGGTTGACGCCGTGGCTCGTCGGGGAGAGCGAGGCCGCGTCGCGGGGGCTCGCCGAGATCGCCCTGCGACGAGCGCTGCTGCCGAAGATCGGGCTCGTGTTCGAGGAGCCCCGGGCGGACGGCCGAACCTCCGGCGAGCTCTGGCCCGAGCTCGTCGCCGCCGTCCAGCCGGCCGACTGGACGACGGCGATCATCCGCCGCGGGCCGACCTCTGCGACGCTCCGGACGACCCGGGTCCAGTCGATGGTCGCGGCCGAGGTGGCATCGGCCTACGCGGAGCGACGACTCGGCGGGCGCGCGCTCGAGCACGCCAGGGCGACGGTCGCGACAGCCGTCCGAAGCCTCGAGCGGCTGGCCGACGACGGCTGGCGGTCGGTAATCGGCGACGGGCCGGGCGGAGCCGACGGGGCGCGCCTCGGGGCCGACGCGGTCGCCGAGCGCTCTGACCCGTTCGATCCACTCGGCTCGGAG
>DASUPH010000290.1:0-2403 GCA_036276275.1 Candidatus Limnocylindrales bacterium | reverse complement strand
AAATCGCGGACGTCGTGCGCCTCGTAGATCGCCGTGAGGCCGGTGCCGCCGACCCGCTCGCCGGTGGTCGCCCAGCGCATCGCGCGATCGCTCACGATCGTGACCCGAACCCGCGGGCTGACCGGCGTGACGAACGGGTCGCCGTGGTTCGGCCGGTCGAACGGCGTCGGGATGCTGATCCATGGCAGCCAGCGGTGCGCTTCGAGGATGCCGTTCGCGCGGGTGAACAGCCAGTTCGATCCGGCAGTGTCGCTCCGGAGCGTCGCCCGGTAGGCGATCCGGACCGTCGCGCTCTGGCCGGCCGGCAGGACCCCGCCGAGCGGGAAACGGATCGTCTGGTCGGTGACGGACGGGTGGACCGCCTTGCCGTCTACCGTCGCGACCGTGATCGCCATCCCGCCGAGACGGGCCGCGATCGTGTTGAGCTCGAGACGATCGATCGAAGCGCCGGACGTGTTTGTCACCTTCATCGTGGAATCCACCCGGAAGGCGCGCGTCCCGAAGTTCAGCCGGACGGTGACGTCGTACTCGGCCGTCAGGTTGATGCTCGTGGCATTGACCGAGCCCGGGACGATGGCGGCGGCAATGACCTGGGCGGGCGGCGCGGCGGGGGCGACCGACGCCAGCTGCGCCGAGACGCCGGTCTGGGGCCGAACCGCCGCTGCTGCCGGGCTGGCATCTGCCTTCACGATCGCGTCGTCGATCGGGGCCGGGCTCGCGGCGGCCGGACCGCGGTCGGGCGATCCGAGGCGCTCGGCGACGGCGATCGACGGCAGGGCCAGCAGGAGGGCGAGGACGGCGGCCCAGCCGGCAGCCCGACGAGGACGGGTCATGCCGGCATCGTACGGCGGTGGCGGCGATCGGTCGACCGTACGAAGGCCGGCGTGCGGGCGACACCCCGCCGTAGACTGCGGCCATGGCAACCGACACGAGCCCGGCGTCGGCGGTCCTTGCGGCCGCCGGCGCGCGATTGCTGGTCGCGATTCGGGCCGAGCTGCCCGCCCTCCGGCTGCTCGAGGACGCCGTCGACCGCGAGTCGTATCGCAACGACGAGACCGCCTACCTCCATGCGGGGCTGCCGTTGGCGGTCGCGCTCCCCGACACGACCTCTGACGTGGCTTCGCTCGTCCGCCTCGCGGCCGAGCACCGGGTGCCGGTCGTCCCGCGCGGCGCGGGCTCGGGCCTCAGCGGCGGCGCAGCCGGGATCGAGGGCGGGCTGACGATCGCGCTGACGCGGATGAACCGCGTCCTCGAGATCGATCGGGCGAATCTCGTCGTCGTCACTCAGCCGGGGATCCTCAACGCCGAGCTGAAGAAGCAGGTCGCCGCGGAGGGCCTGTTCTACGCTCCGGATCCGGCGAGCTACGAGATCTGCTCGATCGGCGGGAATCTCGGCACGAACGCCGGCGGCCTGTGCTGCGTGAAGTACGGCCAGACGCGCGACTCGGTGCTGGGTCTCGAGGTCGTCCTGGCGGACGGCCGGGTGATCCGGACCGGCGGCCGGAACGTGAAGGACGTCGCCGGCTACGCGCTGACCCACCTGTTCGTCGGGTCGCAGGGCACGCTCGGCATCATCACCGAGGCGACGCTCCGCCTGCGGATCTCGCCGCCGCCGCGGTCCACGATGCTCGCCTTCTTCCCGACCCTCGACGCGGCGGGTCAGGCGGTCGCCGGGATCGTCGCCTCGGGTGCGAACCCGGTGACGCTCGAGCTCATGGATCGCGAGACGATCGCCGCGGTCGACGACGCCCACCACCTCGGGCTGGACCGCGAGGCCGCGGCGATGCTGCTCATCGAGAGCGACCTCCTCCCCGCGGCCGCCACCGCCGAGCTCGATGCGGCCGTTGCCGCCTGCGACGCCGCAGGCGCCTCGTCAACCGTCCGGGCGGAGGATCCGACCGAGGCCGACTGGCTCCGCCAGGCCCGACGCCTGGCGCTCCGCGCGCTGGAGCGATACGGAACGGTCCGGATGGAGGACGTGGGCGTGCCCCGCGGCCGCGTTCCGGAGCTGCTCGTCGCGATCCAGGCGGCCGCCGACCGGCACGGCGTCCGCGTTGCGACGTTCGGCCACGCCGGCGATGGCAACCTCCATCCGAACTTCATCTTCGATCGCGACGATCCGCGGGCGGCGGAGCTGACCGAGACGGTCCGGAACGAGATCTTCGCGGCGGCCCTTGGGCTCGGCGGAACCGTGACGGCGGAGCACGGGATCGGGCTGTCGCGGCGCGAGGCGCTGGTGGACCAGGTCGGCGCCGACGTCGTGGACGTGATGCGCTCGATCAAGGCGGCGCTCGATCCCCTCGGGATCATGAACCCCGGCCGCGTGTTCCGGGGCTGACCGGCCGCCGACGCTCGATCTCACACTGCCACGGCGACCTGCCGACCGGGTCCCATCGCGATTCA
>DASUPH010000289.1:0-3245 GCA_036276275.1 Candidatus Limnocylindrales bacterium | reverse complement strand
AGCGGATCTCGCGGGCCCCGGAGGCACCCGTTGCCGGCGGGCGGGACGGATCGGCGGCGACCGCGCTCGTCGGCGGCGACGAGGCCGGCACCGGGGGCGACGACTAGGCCGCGGACGAAGGACGCGACGACCGGTGGACGTGATCCTCGTCGGGCTGCCCGGCAGCGGCAAGAGCGCCGTCGGCCGGCGGCTGGCCCACCGCCACGGGGCGACGTTCGTCGATCTCGACGACACGATCGAGAAGGCCGCGGGTCGCCCGATCCCGGCGATCTTCGCCGACCTGGGTGAGGCCGCGTTCCGGTCCTTCGAACGGGACGCGGTCGATGGCCTCGGGCCGGCCGACCCGGACGCGGCCGTGCAGCGGGTCGTCGCCACAGGGGGCGGGGCGGTCGTCGACCCCCGCAACCGCTGGCGCCTGTACCGCGACCGCCTCCCGATCTGGCTCGACGCCCGGCCGGAGGTCCTCGCCCAGCGACTGCGTCGCTCCCCCAATGTCCGGCCGCTCATCGCTGGCCGCGATCCGATGGGCGCGATCCGGGGCCTCGCCCGCGATCGCGAGCGGTTCTACTCGGCGGCTCATCGCCTGAACGGGGCCGCGGAGCTCGGCGCCCTCGTCGAGCGGGTCGACGAGCTGCTGGCCGGCCCGGACACGCGGACGTCGACGACGCTGCTGCGCGGGACGTCGCTCGGCGGCCAGATCATCGTCGGCGAAGGAATCGCGGCGGGTGCGGTCGGCGACGCGCTCCGGACGGCGCGGGCACGCCGGGCGATCCTGGTCTCGGAGCCCGGCGCCTGGGAGGCGGCCGGCGCGGCGATCGGAGCGAGCCTGGCCGACGACGGCTGGCCGGTCGAGCGGATCCTCCTGCCGCAGGGCGAGGCCGCCAAGCGCCTGGCCGTGGTCGAGGACGCGGCTCGCCAGCTCGCCGGCCTGCGGGCCGAACGCGGCGAGCCATTGGTCGTGATCGGCGGCGGGGCGCTGGGAGACGTGGCCGGCTTCCTGGCCGCCAGCTGGCTGCGCGGCGTCCCGCTGATCCAGGTCCCGACGACGCTCGTCGCCCAGATCGATTCGTCGATCGGCGGCAAGACCGGCGTCGACCTGCCGGAGGGCAAGAACCTCGTCGGGGCGTTCCATCCGCCGACGGCGATCATCATCGACATCGCCCTCCTCCGCTCGCTGCCGGAACGCCAGCGCCGGGCCGCGCTCGGCGAGGCCGTGAAGATGGCGGCCCTCGGCGACGAGCCGCTCCTCGCCCTGCTCGAAGCCGACGGCGAGACGATCGCCCGCGGCGACGAGGCGGCGTTCGCCTCCGGCGCGGTCGCCGAGCTCGTCGAACGGACGGCCTGGGCGAAGGTCGAGGTCGTGGAGGTCGACGAGAAGGAGGGGGGCGGCGCGACCGGCGGCCGGATCCGGCTCAATCTCGGCCATTCGCTCGGTCACGCCGTCGAGGCGGCGGGCGGCTTCGGCGAGCTGCTCCACGGCGAGGCCGTCGCCTACGGGTTGCGTGGAGCCGTCCGCATCGGCGCCGCGCTGGGGGTTACTCCGCCGGATCTGGCGGCCAGGATCGAGACGCTCCTGACCTCGCTGGAGCTTGCGACGGAGCCACTCTCCTATCCCGTCGCGACAGTACTCGCGGCGCTCGCGACCGACAAGAAGCATGCCGCCGGCAGCCTCCAGTGGGTTCTGCCATCGGCGGCCGGTCCGGTGGTGCGGTCCGACGTTCCGGCCGAGCTCGTCGAGCAGATCGCGGCCGGACTGCTGGTCGCGCCGGCGGCTCCCACGACCGCAACAGGAGCCGGCCCATGACCCGCGTCCTCGTCCTCCAGGGGCCGAACCTGAACCTGCTCGGGACGCGTGAGCCGGAGATCTACGGCCACGACTCGCTCGACGACATCCATGCCGAGATCGCCGCCCGCGCGGCCGACCTGGGCCTCGAGGTCGACTTCTTCCAGTCCAACCACGAGGGCGCCCTGATCGACCGCCTCCACCGCCGGGACTTCGACGTCGCGATCGTGAACGCCGGCGGACTGACCCACACGTCGATCGCCCTTCGCGATGCCCTGCTCGGGGTCGAGCGTCCGTTCTGGGAGGTCCACCTCTCCGACCCGGCGACCCGTGAGCCGTTCCGTGCGGTCAACTACCTCCACGATGTCGCGGTCGCCTCCATCGTCGGCCAGGGCAAGCGCGGGTACCTGCTGGCGCTCGAGGCGATCGCGGCGCGGTTCGGCGAGGGCGGCGGTGGCTGAGGCATCGGGCCGCGGACGGGCTGACGAGTCGCCGGAGCTGCGACGGCTGCGGCGGCGGATCGACGCCCTCGACCGGCGGATCGTCCGCCTGCTCAATGAGCGGGCAGAGCTTGCCCGCGACGTCGGCCGGGCGAAGGCACGGGACGGCCGACGGGCCGTCCGGGACGCGGAACGGGAGCGGGAGGTCCTCCTCCGCGTGACGATGGCCAACGAGGGCCCGACGCCGCAGGCCGACCTCCTCGCGATCTATCGCCGCCTCTTCGCCGTTGCCCGCGGCCTCGAGGCGCGCGATCGGCGGGTCGGTGCGCCTGAAGCGGGCGACGACCGCAAAGGTTGACCCTGCGATTCGCCTCCCTCGATCCATCGCTGATGCAGATCGCGGATGAATTTCGGCTATCGCATGCTCAATCACGTCCGAAAGGCGACACGGTCGAACGTACGTGAGGCCGTTTTCCATTCAGTTCTCGGATCGCCCGCCGACCCGTTTGGCCGAGACGGGACGATCAGCTCGCCGGTTCGGTGCGGTCCTCGATCTCCCAGGCGTGATCGAGGGCGTGCCACGCGATCCGATGGGCGGCGTAGCGGGCGGGCCAGCGCCGACCACCGAGCGGTGCGCCGTCCCGAGCCGACCGTAGAACCTCGAGCATCGCCGCTCGCATCGCCGCGACGGGCGCGCGATCGCCGGGCGCGAACTGGCGGATCTTGATGCCCATCTCGTTGGCGTAGGCCCGATCGGCGTCCATCACGTGGGCGATGACCTTCGGGGTGTTGCGACCGCCTCCCCGCGGACCCTTCCGGAGCTCCACGGGTGCAGCCGCGGCAATCCGGTCGAAGGCGGACCACGCAGCTTCGACCAACCGGGCGAGACGGTCCGCGTCCTCCGCGCTCAACCCGCGTCGATCCTGATCCGTCGGCTGACTCGGCACGCCGAACTCCGTACCGGACGAGCCCTCGTTACGCTCCACGACCTCGAGATCACCGAGCTGAACGGTCGTCGGGAA
>DASUPH010000288.1:0-3222 GCA_036276275.1 Candidatus Limnocylindrales bacterium | reverse complement strand
GGTCACCGAACTCCTCGAGGAGCGGCCGGTTCACCTCGTACCAGAACGGCCGCTCCCATCCGGCGGCCTCGAAGAAGACGGCACCGAGCGCGACCTGGCGGGCATAGGCAGGAGACAGCCGGATCGGGCGGTTCGACTCCCACTGCTCCATCGGGTGGACGATGCCGTACGTCTTGTTGTAGCCCTCGGTCGTCCGGGCCGCGATGTGCTGGGCGGTTCGGTGGTGGTCGTAGAACCGGGCGATGTCGGAGCCGTGGGGATCGATCTCGGGCGTCCCGTGGGTCATCCACTCGGCGAGGCACTTCGCGATCCCCGGCGCCTCCTTGATCCAGATCGCGGCGGCCGACCAGAGGCCCTTCACCTCGGGCGTCTCGCCGATGATCGGGTTGCCGTCGGGTGTCAGCGACAGCAGGCCGTTGATCGCCAGCTTCACGCCCGCCTTCTCGTCGCCGACGATCTCGGGGAACAGCTCGAGTGACTGCTCGAGCTGGGGGTCGAAGTCCTCTTGCGTGAACGGCAGCATCGTCGGCGACAGCGCGGCGGCGGCGACCGAGGGGATGTCGTCGGCGTCCATCAGGATCGCCCGGTGAGCGTACGAGCCGATCTCGAACCCGGTCCCGTGCTGCCGCTCGTACATGTTCGTGTCCATGTCGCGGATGATCGGGAAGCCCACGTCACCGACGGTGTGCTCGAACCGCGGAACGGGTCCGATGTCGATCATCTGGTGGACGGCCGGAGTCAGCGGGATCGAGGCGCCGGCCATCTTCGCGATCCGCGGGCTCCAGACGCCGCACGCGATGACGACGACCTCGGCCTCGATCGTTCCGGCGTCCGTGTGAACGCGCCGGACGCGTCCGTTCTCGACGTCGATGCCCGTGACCTCGACACCCGGCGCGACGATCAGGGCGCCCAGCTCCTGCGCCTTCTGGCGCATCAGCGTCCCGGCCTGCAGGGAGTCGACGACGCCGACGCCGGGCGTGTAGAAGGCACCGAGGATCACCGTCTCGTCGATGAACGGAACCATCTCCTTGACCTCGGCCGGCGTGAGGAGACGGGTGTCCTCGACGCCCCACGATGTCGACGACGCCATCCGCCGCTTCAGCTCCTCCATCCGCTCCGGTGTCCGGGCGACCTCGATCCCGCCGGTCTCCGTGTAGACGCCGAGCTCGCGGTACTGGCGGGCGCTGTCGATCGTGAAGGCCGCCATCTCCTTGCTGTGGTCGGTCAGGAAGATGAAGTTCGAGGCGTGGCCGGTTGAACCACCCGGGTTGGGCAGCACGCCCTTCTCGAGCAGGACGATGTCGCGCCAACCCAGGTTCGCCAGGTGCCAGGCCATGCTGTTGCCGACGATGCCGGCACCGATGATGACGACGCGTGCGTGCGCCGGGACCGAACTCATCTCGCGTCTCCGCCCTGTCCTGGTTGCCGCGCCACTGTGCCCTCTGGCGCGGACCGGCCCTCGCGGCAGGCCGCTCGGGATCCGGGCCGCACATGGTACCGCCCGGCCGCCGTCCGGCGGGCCACGATCCGTGGCATGACGATCGCCGGGGACTGTTCCGCGGACCGCCCGGTGGTGTACCGTCCCGGCACGCGTCATCGTCCGTGTCCCGCATCTGAGGAGGCTGCGTGACCACCGCCGCCGGCCCGCCCGTCAGCCGACCGTCCGGCGAGCCCGCTCGCTCCGGAGCCGGCACCGAGCCCACGATCTCCGTCCGCGGGCTCTGGAAGGTCTTCGGCCCCGCGGAGCAGCGCCTGGCCGGTGCCGGCGCCGACGCTCCGTCCGCCGAGACCGTCGCCGCCGCGCTCGAGAAGCACGGCGGGACGATCGCCGTCCGCGATGTCTCCTTCGACGTGCGGCCCGGCGAGGTCTTCGTGGTCATGGGCCTGTCAGGGAGTGGCAAGTCGACCCTCGTGCGGTGTCTGACGCGGCTGATCGAGCCGACACTCGGCGAGGTCGAATTGGACGGCGAGGACATCCGGAAGGCGAGCCAGGAGCGGCTCCGCGAGCTTCGCCGAAGGCGGTTCTCGATGGTCTTCCAGAACTTCGGCCTGCTGCCACATCGCCGCGTCCTCGAGAACATCGCTTTCGGGCTCGAGCTGCGCGGCGAGCCGAAGGCGACGCGCCTGGCCCGGGCGGAGCAGATGCTCGGCCTGGTTGGGCTCGTCGGAATGGCCGATCGCTACCCCGAACAGCTGTCAGGTGGCCAGCAACAGCGGGTCGGACTCGCTCGAGCCCTCGCGGGCGACCCGGAGGTCATGCTGCTCGACGAGCCGTTCAGCGCGCTGGACCCGTTGATCCGGCGGGACATGCAGAACGAGGTGATCCGTCTCCACCACGATCTCCGCAAGACGATGGTGTTCATCACCCATGACCTGGCGGAGGCTCTCAAGCTCGGCGACCACGTGATGATCATGCGCGACGGCAAGGTGGTCCAGATCGGGCGACCGGAGGAGCTCGTCGCCCGACCTGCCGACGAATATGTCGCCGATTTTGTGCGCGACATCCCGAAGAGCCACGTCCTGACGCTCCGCTGGGTCATGCGTCCCGTGACCACCGACGACCCAGTCGACGGCCCGGTGTTCCCCTCGACCGCGGTGATCCGGACGGTCATCCATGCCGCCGCCGCTTCGGAGAAACCGATCCGGGTCGTGGACGACGGGAGGCTCGTGGGCGTGGTTGACCGCGCGCACATCCTCGAGACGATCGCCGGGGAGCCTGAGGTGCCCCCGTCGTCTGCGGGCGCGAGCGAATCCGTTCCGCATCGTCCGCCTCGGGTTCGGGTGGAACCCGTCAACGACCCGACGCAGGAGACGGCCGAGTTCCTGGTCGATAACGTCGCCGACCGTACGGGTGGCGAGGTCGGCCCGTGACGGCGGTCCGCTTCCCGACCGCGCTAGTCGCGGATCCGGTCGCTGCGCGGCGCGCACTCGTTGTGGTCCTGGGCATCGCTGCAGCGATCGCATACGTCCTGTTCCGGGGCCAGTGGACCCTCCCTCACAACGATGACGAGCCCCTCTTCCGCAGTCTGAACGGGGTCCGTGACGCCGTCGCCGACAACCGATCGATCCTCGAGCCGATCCGGGCGACCGTGGCGGCCCTGATCGACGTGTTCAACACGCTCCTCGAATCGCTCGGCTGGCCGGGCGTGATCGGCTTGTCGGGGGCCCTCGGCCTCGCCTTCGGAGGTGTTCGCCTCTGCGTCCTGGCCATCGTCGGGTTCG
>DASUPH010000287.1:0-2369 GCA_036276275.1 Candidatus Limnocylindrales bacterium | reverse complement strand
GTGGTGACCGGGATCGGATTGTCCTTGTACTGGTTGGCGACGCCGTTGAAGACGACGAAGTCGGGGGCCGGTGCCGCGGCGTTCGCCTTGGCGTAGTCGACGGGCTGCTTCTGCGGCCCGAGATACCACTCGCTCTGGACGAGGGCGATCTCCTCATCGACCTTCGGCAACCCGCCCTTCGGCTCGACGATGACCATCCCGAACATCCCGTTCGCGATGTGATGCAGCGCCGGCGCCGTGCCGCAGTGATACATCCAGACGCCCGCGTAGTCGGCCGTGAAGGTGTAGGTGAGCGTTCCGCCGACCGGGATCTCGATCATCTGGTGGTTCATCGCGGTCTGGCTGGCGTGGAAGTCGATGGAGTGGCTCATCGTGCCCTTGTTGGTCAGATGAATGTTCACGGTGTCACCGAGATGGACCCGGATCGTCGGACCGGGAACGGTCCCGCCGAAGGTCCAGGCGTGAACCACGAAGCCCTCGGCCACGGTGATGTCCTTGTCGATGATCGGGAAGTCGATGTCATGGACCCTGCCGGACATGACCTTGGGGGCGGCGGCGTCGGCGAGCGTGTACTTCGGCGCGCTCGGATCGGCCACGGGGGCCGTGGTCGTTCCACCGGTCGCGGGCCCGGGGCTCGCGGCCGCGGCGGCTGCCCCGACCATGACCTGGCCCTTCATGCCGGCATCGGCATGTCCGGGGATCGAGCACAGGAAGGCGAGCCCGGCAGCCGGGACGGTGACCTTGCCCGTTGCCGTCTTGCCGCCGGCGGCCGCGATCTTCGTCCCATCGGCAAACGTGACGTCGTGGAGCGTCGAGCCGGTGTTGTGGAACTCGACCTCGTACGTGCCGGCAGCGGAAACCGACTGCATGGCCGGGGTGAAGCCGAGGTCGAACGCCTCGATGGAGATCTTGCCCGGGGCGGCGGCCACGGACCCGCTTGCGGCGGTCGCGGGCTGGGCGGCGACGGCCGCTGCGGCTGGTGGGTAGGACCAGGTCGGCGCTGCGGCGGTAGCGCAGCCTGCCAGGGCAACGGTGAGGCCGGCCACGATGGCCAGGCGAGGAAGGTAGCGGCGCATCTCGGCTCCCTGTGTTCTTGGCGACGAGGAGAAGGGCAAACTCACACTGCTGTGACGTGAGTTTCGCGAAGGCGCAGCGTCAAGTCAGGTGCCGAATGGCCCCTTTCGAGCAGGCCGGACCCCGAACGAAGGCGAGGCGATCACGGGGCGGGTCAGGAGCCGGTGAGCAATGCCTCCGCCTCGCGGCGATCGAGCGGGTCCAGGGCGGAGCCAAGATCCAGCGCCCGTTGAACGAGCGACCGACCGTCCTCGGCGTTGCCGCGCGCGATCGCGATCGCGCCCGCGTGGTAGAGGATCCGCGCGTCGACGGTGCCGGAGGCGCGCGCGCGAGCGCTGAATTCGGCGGCAATCGACAGGTCGTCGAGCCGGTACGCGGCCCAGGCGACGAGATCGAGGCCGGCGGCGTCGGGGCGGATCGTGGCCGCCGCCATCGCCCGGTCGAGCAATTCGCGCGTCGCCGCGCCGTGATCCAGCTCGAAGCCGAGGATCTGGCGGTCGAACAGGCTGGCCGCCGAGCCGCCGACCTGCTCGATGGCACGGACCGTCGCGGCCGAGTCCGCGGCACCCCTGGCGTCACCGATCCGGACCAGGAGATCCGTCAGCAGGGCGAGCGTTTCGGGCCGCGGCGCGATCGCAGACGCGGTTTGCAATCGGGCGATCGCGGCGACGTCATGGCCGTTGAAGGCTTCGACCCTGGCGAGGCCGATGAGCGCGAGCTGATCCGTCGGGCGGATTGCCAGCGCCGCCTCGAACGACGTGCGGGCCTGGTCCGCGTGCCCCGTGATCCGCGCGAACTCGCCGAGCTGCGCTTCATAGAACGACGGGTCACTACCGCCGTCGGCGGAGGCGGCGTCGCGTGCCTTCGCGGCCTGCTCGAGAGCCATCGCCTGATCTCCGGACAACCACGCAAGGCGGGCCATCCGGACGTCGAGCGCCGGGCCCGGGGCGATGCTCGCGAGCTGGGCGTACGTCGCCGCCGCTTCATCGAGCCGCCCCAGCTCCAGACGGGCGTCGCCCGCCACCGCCAGCGCGTCGACATTCTTCGGGTCCTCGCCAAGAATCTGTTCGGCCAGTGCGAGGGCGGCGGTGAACTCGTGCGTTGCCTGGAGGACCGTCGCCTTCAGGGCACGCGTGGTGGTCGAAGTCGGGTAGGCCGCGACCGCCCGGTTGGCGGCGGCGAGGGCCCGCTCGTAGTCGGCGGCGTCCCCGGTCAGGCGGCCGCGACCGAGATAGAGAACGGCGAGGTTGCCCGCGCTGATGTCGTCGCGGGCGTCGGCCGACGACTTTGCGCCC
>DASUPH010000286.1:0-2854 GCA_036276275.1 Candidatus Limnocylindrales bacterium | reverse complement strand
GAACGCTGCTCGTCCGATACGTCAACGATCGCCAGGACAACGTCGGCTTCAGCGTGGACATCTCGATCACGGGGACCGTGCAATGACCGCGATCGTCCGAACGGATGGCCTGGTCAAGCGCTACGACAAGACCCTCGCCGTGGCCGGCCTCGATCTGGCCGTCGAACCGGGCGAGATCTTCGGCCTGGTCGGCCCCAACGGCGCCGGCAAGACCACGACGCTGCGGATGCTGGCGACATTGCTGCGCCCGTCGGCGGGCACCGCGGAGATCGACGGCTGGTCCATCACCCGGACCCCGGACGAGGTCCGCCGCGTCCTCGGCTTCATGCCCGACGTCTTCGGTGTCTACGACGACATGAAGGTCTGGGAGTATCTCGACTTCTTCGCTCGCTGCTACGGGATCCCGGCCGATCGGCGACGGCGGATGATCGGCGACCTCCTCGACCTCGTAGATCTCGGCGACAAGCGGGACGCCTACGTCCAGGGCCTGTCGCGCGGCATGCAGCAGCGGCTCTGCCTCGCTCACACCCTCGTCCACGACCCCCAGGTCCTGCTCCTCGACGAGCCGGCGTCCGGCCTCGACCCGCGCGCCCGGGTCGAGCTTCGCGAGCTCCTCCGCGAGTTGCGGGCGCTCGGCAAGACGATCGTGATCAGCAGTCACATCCTGCCCGAGCTCGAAGAGCTGTGCACCGCCGTCGCCATCGTCGATCACGGCCAGGTCCTGGCCCACGGCAAGGTCAGCGACATCGAGCGGCGCCTTCGCTACGGGGCCGTCCTGCGGGTCCGCGTCCTCGGCGACGGCGATCTGATCGCGGCCGCGCGGGACCACTTCGCCGCGGACCCCCGCGTCGCCTCGGCGACGATCCTCGCCGACGGCCAGATCGAGCTCGGCTTCCGCGGCGACGACGATGCGTCCGCCCAGCTCCTCTCGGCGGCCGTCGGCGCGGGCATCCGGATCGCCGCGTTCGCCCGGGCCGCGAGCGATCTCGAGGAGCTCTTCCTCCAGGTGACCTCGGCAGCCGGCGAATCGCGGGAGCAGGTGGCATGACGACCGAACCGCTCGAGCCCGCCACCACGATCGACGGCGAGGCGATCAAGGCCGTCGCCACTCAGCGCGTCCTCGATGACGAACCTGTGGAGCGGGCCGCCGGGCCGTCGGTTCGGCGCTCGTACAATCCGATCCGCGCCGCGCGGGGCGGGCTCGACGGGATCGTCGCCGTTGGCGTCAAGGAGCTCCGCGGCCGGGTTCGTGGCCGGCGCGCGTTCGTCGTTCTGACCTTCTATCTCCTGTTCCTCGCGGCATTCGCCTGGGCGTGGGAGCTCGTCGCGGAGCGGGCCTACGTCCAGAACGCGTCGCTCCAGGGCGGATCCGCCGCGTTCGCCTCGGCGCTCGTCGGCCAGGAGGTCTTCGGGGCGCTGATCCTCGTCGAAACGCTCCTCGTCGTCTTCCTCGCCCCGGCGTTCACCTCGGGCGCGATCAGCCTCGAGCGCGAGAAGCAGACGCTCGACATGCTCGCCGCGACCCCGATCTCGTCGCTCGCGATCGTGGTGGGCAAGCTCCTGAGCGCATTGGCCTACGTGTTCCTGCTGATCGCGGCTTCGATCCCCCTGACGGCCATCGTCTTCGTCTTCGGTGGCGTCGGACCGGACGACGTCGTCCGCGCCTACGCGGTGCTGCTCGTGTCGGCCCTCGGCCTCGGCTCGCTCGGGCTGTTCATCTCGGCCGCGATGCAGCGCACCCAGGGCGCGACCGTCGTCACGTTCTTCACGGTCCTGTTCCTCACCCTCGGGACGATGTTCGGCGTCCTCTTCTGGAACACGATGGCCGGCGTGAACAGCAGCTCCTTCCTGACCAGCTCATCGGGCGTCGGACCGATCAAGGGTCGGGCGCCCGAGGCGTTCCTCTGGTTCAACCCGTTCGCGGCCCAGTACGACGTGATCTGCGGGGCGTCAGACGGGTATGGCGGCTGGTGCACTCGCCTGAACACGATCACGAACGGCGCGATCACGGTCGGCTCCGGCGGGGCCGGTGGCAGCATCGTCGCACCCGGCACCGGGTTCGGGTTCGAAACCCAGAACACGCCGACGACCGACCGGGACGCGGTGATCCAGAAGCTGATGAGCGTCCAGGATCCGGCGATTCGTGCACAGATGCAGGCCAATCTCGGCGTGGACTTCGGGTTGGCCGCACCAGATCCGCAGCCCTTCGGCGTGCGACGCGATACCTTCTGGCCGCGCAGCCTCCAGGCATGGGGCGTGATGTCGGTCGTCTTCATCCTCGCCTCGATCCAGCTCGTCTCGCCGACCCGACGCTGGCAGATCCTGCGGCGGCCGACGCGGAGGATCGACCGATGACGTCGATCACGCACCGCCTCGCGACGCTTCGCCTTCGGCGAATCGCTCCCGCTGACCGACCCGTCGTGCCCCTCGATCCCCGCCTCGTCGTCACGGGTCCCCTCGACCCCGCGCTGGTCGCCATCAGGGTCGGACTCCAGCCCCATCGACGCCGTCTCTGGCTGCGGCGGATCGTTCGGCGAGCCTGGGTCGCGCTCGCCGTCGGCGCCGTGCTCGAAGCGATCCTGTTCGGGATCGGTCGGGTCCGGCCGATCGAGGTGCTGCCGTCGATCGCGGTCACGGTGGCCATCGTCGTCATCGGCGGATGGCTGGCGGCGACGGTTCGGGCCCGCCCCAGCCTGGGTGAGACGGCCATCGCCCTCGATGCCGAGGCTCGCCTCGGCGATCGCGTATCGAGCGCGCTGTCGCTCGGGACGGCCTATCCGGATCTGGCCGGCCCGCCCGCGGTCCCGGACGATTCGACCGATCTCCGGCCCGACGAAGGCGGCGATGCCGCGGA
>DASUPH010000285.1:0-2829 GCA_036276275.1 Candidatus Limnocylindrales bacterium | reverse complement strand
CGGCAGAGAGACGCGCGCGCGTGCAGTCGCTGCAGAACGGCGTCGTGACCGAGCTGATGACCCCGAATTCGCCCGCGCCGTCGACGTACCGCCATCGTTCGGCGACCTCGCCACGGTACGAGGGGTCGGCGGGCTCGACGGCCCAGCGCGCCCGGAGCATCGCCACGATGTCGGACGCAGGGACCACCTCGTCGAGCCGCCATCCGTTCGAGTGGCCGACATCCATGTATTCGATGAACCGCAGGATCACGCCGGTCTCGCGCGCCCAGGCGGCCATCGGGACGATGCTCGATTCGTTGATGCCGCGGCGCACGACCATGTTGACCTTGACCGGCGCCAGTCCCGCCTCGATCGCCGCATCGATCCCGTCGAGCACCCGTTCGACCGGGAAGTCGATGCCGTTCATCGCCCCGAACACTGCGTCGTCGAGCGAGTCGAGCGACACCGTCACCCGACGCAGCCCGGCAGCGGCCAGCGGCCCGGCGAGGGCGCGCAATGCCGATCCGTTGGTGGTCAGCGTCAGGTCGATCTCGCCGCCGTCCGGGCGTCGCAACGCCGCGAGCATCGCGATGAGATCGGGCAGGTCCCGCCGGACCAGCGGCTCGCCACCGGTGACCCGCAGCTTCTCCACGCCCAGACCCACGAAGGTGCCCGCCACCCGCTCGATCTCCTCGAACGAGAGGACCTGGTCCCTGGGCATGAATTCGTAGTCGCGGCCGAACAGCTCCTTGGGCATGCAGTACGTACAACGGAAGTTGCAGCGATCCGTCACTGAGATCCGCAGGTCGCGCATCGCACGGCCCATCGTGTCGGCCAGACCGGGGCGGCCGTCGAACGTGGCGGGGAGTTCCATGGCCCTATCGTAGCCCGGCGACTCATGCGTGGCCCTTGCCGCCATCATCGCGGCGCGCCGCCGCAACACCCCGACAACTGGCCGCGGTCCCGCTACCCGCCGGTACCACCGGCTCACACCGCTGGTACCTCTAGCGAACTGCACCGGACCAAACCCCGCTGGCACGATGGCACCACGTCCCGGATGCCCGGCCCCCCAGGCCGTTCGTCTCGACACGCTCGACCCACCGACGAGCCAACACTCAGACCAGCGAGGATCTCGACGCCATGGCACAGACGGACACACGACCCGGCTTCCGGCTTCCGTGGAGCTCGGACCGTGCCGACGCAAGCAATCCGACAGATGTGGCCCCTGATGCATCCGCCGAGCCCGGCGACGCCCCAGCGACCGAGGAGAGCGAAAGCCCCGCCATGATCGACGTCTCGTCCACCGACACCCAAACGACCGAAGCGGTCGCCGAGCCCGTGACCCACGTCGACGCCGAGCCGGAGGCCGCTGCCCCTGAGCCGGTCGCCGAGGCGCCCGTCCTCGAAGCACCCTTCGTTGCGCCGCCGGTCGTCGACGCAAAGGCCGCGGCGGCCAAGATCAAGTCGATCAAGTCGAGCAAGTTCCTCGCCGACCTGACCAAGGCCATGCAGGCGACCGCGGAAGCGGCTCGCGACGAGACGCTCGAGCGCTTCGCGGCCGACGCCAAGACGGCCACCGAACGCGTCCAGGGCGATGCCGCGCAGGAAGTCACCGAGCTGCGCCGCTCCGCCGACGAGGACGTCGCCGCGATCCGCGAGCGCTCCAAGGCCGAGATCGCCCGGATCCGCGAGGAAACCGAAGCCCGGATCAACGCCCGCAAGTCGTATCTCGAAGGCGAGCTCGAGGAGCACGCCGGCGTCATCGAACACCGCGTCGAATTGATCAGCGCCAGCGTCACGGCCTTCGAGGCCCAGATGGCGGCCTTCTGTGAGCGACTGTTCGCCGAGGGCGATCCCGCGACCTTCGCGGCCATGGCCGAGCAGCTGCCCGAGCCGCCGAGCCTCGATGCGACGATCAACGGGCACGTGGCCCTGATCGGCCTGCCGGTGGTCGACGTCGTGCCCGACCCTGAGGTCGAGGCCGAGATCGAGACGCCGGCCGAGGCCGTCGAAGAGGTGAGCCCCGAAGCGACGGTCGATGTCGCCGAGGCGACGAATGAGACCGAGGCGGCCCCGGAAGCCACGAACGAGACCCAGGCGCCGGACTCGAGCGCCGATGTCGTCGAGGCGACGGCCGAAGAGCCGGCCCAGGGCGATGACCCACGCATCGCGATGCTGGGGCTGAGCCCCGACTTCGCGGCCGCGGAGGCCGAGGCCGAGATGTCGGCCGCCGAATCCGATCCCACCGAGGATGCCGCCGACGACACGAACCAGGAGATCCCCACCATCGCCGAAGAGGTCGTCGCGGCCCGCCTGGCCGGCCTGGTGCCGCCCAGCGACGCCGGCGATCCCAGTGAGCGCCTGACGACCCGGGTCGTCGTGAGCGGCCTTGTCAGTGTCGCGAGCATCGCCGCCTTCAAGCGCGGCGTAGCCCGAACCCACGGCGTCGCGTCGGTCGGCGTGACCTCCGGACCCGATGGCGAGTTCGTCTTCATGGTCAGCCACAACCCGACCGTCGATCTCAAGGAAGTCATCCCGGAACTCCCCGGCTTCGGCGCCCGTGTCACGGGCGACTCCGAGGATGGCTTCGTCGTCAGCGCCCGCGACCCCGAAGCGCACGCCTGACCCGCCGATTGATCGAGAGGAGCCACAGTGTCCCGTCCAGCCGTCGTCGTCGCGCTCCCATCGGCCGAGTCTGAATCGGTCGTCGCCGAGCTGGCCGCCGCCGGATTCGAGGCGTTCGAGATCCACGGGCCGGCGCAGCTCGAGGACACCCTGAGCCAGCGGACGGACGTGGCCGTCGCCATCCTCGATGGCGAGACCGACTTCGACGAATCACTCGAGTACTAC
>DASUPH010000284.1:0-4614 GCA_036276275.1 Candidatus Limnocylindrales bacterium | reverse complement strand
GTCACTCGATGAAATCGTTCGTCGTATACCTCGCGATCGCCCTGGTCATCTGGCGACTCGAGGGACGCCGAGTGGGGGCCGGCGCTGTTGTCCTCGCGATCCTTCTGGCCGTCAGCGTCGGCATCAGCCGTATCTACCTGGGAGCCCACTGGTTGTCGGACGTCATCGGTGGCTACCTGGCGGGAGCGCTGTGGCTGCTGCTCCTGGTCGCTGCGTCGGCGCTTGTCTCACGGCTGCTCCGAAGCGGGCGCTCCGACGCCACGGCCGGGGATGGGGAGGTGCGGCCCGTGCCGTCCCGACCCGCTCGGTGACGCTGACGGGTCCGGGGCGACGACGGTCAGGACCCTCGGTCGGATCTCGAAGACGACCGGTGTCGATCCCAGGTCGACGGCGTCGGCACGGGCCGCGAGCGGCCGTCCGCTCGTGATCCGGACCCAGCTTGCTCGTTCGGTGAGCACGCGCCGCTCCTGCGGGCGGCGACCGCGGACGGTGCTCGCGACGTAACGGAGCAGTTCAGCCCTCGTGTAGTGCAGGAACACCCGCACGTCGAACAGGCCGTCGTCGAGCAGGGCCTCGGGTGCGACGGCGACCCCCGGGCCCATGACGGGCCCATTTGCAACCGCGACGCCGACCGCGTCGGCCACGATCGTGCGGTCGCCGTCCAGCTCGATGCGCATCTCGGCGGGTCGATAGCGGAGCGCCGCCACGATGGACCGGACGATCGCCCCGTAGTCGCCCCTGTCCACCAAGGGCAGCTCCCGCGTCGCGGCGGCATGCAACCCGACCGAGCCGGCCTCGTAGAAGATCCGGTCGCCCACCTGCCCGACATCGATCGAGCGCACGTGGCCGTCCGCCAGGATGTGCGCCGCCTCCTCGGGGTCGCGCGGCAGGCCCAGCATCCGCGGGATGTTCATCACGCTGCCCAGCGGCAGGATCCCCAGCGCGGTTAGCGTGCCGAGCAGCTGCCGTCCAACCAGCCCGACCGTCCCGTCGCCACCGGCGGCGACGACCACCTCGTACCGGCGGTCGACCGCGTCCCTGGCTGCCTCGACGGCCTCCTGCTCCGAGCCTGGCTCGATGAGCTCATCGCCCAGGCCGTGGCGAGACATCAGTTCGAGCAACATCGCGCGGGACGAATGATTCGTCGGGATACCGCCTTTGCGTCCGGCCGTGGGATTCCACAGGACCCGAATTCGTCGCCGGTCCGTGGTCCGGGGTTGCGCGGTCATTGGTGCACCCTCCGCGACTGGAGCCGCCGATAGGCGACGAGCAGGGCAGCGAGATAGCTCGAGCCCAACAGGTACGAAGCGAACACGTCACTCGGCCAGTGGTGTCCGAGGTAGATCCGACTCGCGCCCACTGCGGCGATGAGGGATGCCAGCGCCCCCACGGCGAGTCGTCGGAGCAACGGCGGCCCGATCAGGCGGTTCGCCATGATGGCCATCCAGCCGTAGACGCCCACGTACGTCAGGACGTGCCCGCTCGGAAGGCTCGAACCGCGGAGCGGCGCGGCGACGACCCGGAGGTCCTTGCCCGCGACGGGGCGTGGTCGCCGCATCAACGACTTGACGATCGTGGCCAGGAGTCCGGTACCCGAGGCGGCGAGCTGGAAGATCGCCTCGAGCCGGAAGCGCGCGATCCAGAGGACGGCGGCGTAGGCCAGGGGCAACAGGCGGCTCTGCGGCCGGAACCCGAACCACGACACGGCGACCGCCGCCCGCTCGATCCGCGGGTCGTCGTTCGCCTGAACTTTGGCCGTGATCGCCCGGTCCAGCGCCTCGCCCTGCTTCGTCGGCACCACCGCCGCCAGCGCGGAGAAGGCGGCGATGCCAGCGACGAGCACGCCGCGCGCGAAGCGCGTCCCGCGACGCGCGAAGCGCGTCCAGGGCTGGGCCTTGGACCGCGTGAGCGCGATGGTCGGGGGTTCCGCGAGCGGCATTTGGTCGGTCTCTCCACGCTGAACGACGTAGCGGGGGCTGGGCAAGCTCGCCGGGCATCTCCCCGAGCGTCAGCCTCGGGCCGCGAGAGATGACCCGTCGTCACTCGATTCGGTCGATTCGATGCGTGGCTGATCGACCCATGATCGGCGATCGGTCGCGTGACTGACGGAGGCGCGCCTTGGAGCGCCCGGATCGGGCCGATTCCGAATCGGTCGGATCGGACGACGCCAACTCATCCGGGCGGGCCGGAGGCTCCAACCAGATGTCGCGAACCATCGCGACGCACGGAAAGGAGTCTCAGGAAGTGGGCAACAAGATCCTGGTTTCGGTGTTCGACTCGGAGAAGAACGCCTTTGAAGGGCTGACCGCCCTCAAGGACCTGCATCACGAGGGCGACGTCACGCTGTACGCGTCGACCGTGATCGCCAAGGACGCCTCCGGGACCGTAGCGGTCCGCCAGGCGGCCGACAACGGACCGATCGGCACGCTCGCGGGCGTCGTCACCGGCGGCCTCGTCGGGCTCCTCGGCGGCCCGGTCGGCGTCGCCGTGGGCGCGTACGTCGGCGGGCTCGGCGGGCTGATGTACGACCTGTTCAACGTCGGTATCGGCGCCGACTTCATCGACGAGGTGTCCGCCTCGCTGACGCCGGGCAAGGCCGCGCTCGTGGCAGACCTCGACGAGACCTGGGTGACGCCGATCGACACCCGCCTCGGATCGCTCGGCGGGACGACGTTCCGTCGCCTCCCGGGCGAGATCGTCGACGCGGAGCTGATCCGCGAGACCGACGCCGCACGGGCGGAGCTCGAGCAGCTTCGTGCCGAGGTCCGGGAGACCACCGGCGAGGCCAAGGCAAACGTCGAAGGCGCGATCCAGGCGCAGCAGCGCAAGCTGGTGGCCCTGGACGATCGCATCGGCAAGGCGCTCGATCAGCAGCAGGCGGAGTTCGACGCGCGGCTCACCACGCTGCGAGAGCAGCAGGCGAAGGCGCGTGAAAGCCAGCGGCAGCGGATCAACGCCCGCATGGACGAGCTGAAGGCCTCACACGAGGCGCGCAAGGTGAAGCTCGCGGAAGCCCGCCGGCTCGCCAAGGCGTCCATCGAGGCCACCCGCGAGGCACTCGTGTCCTGACAGGAAGCGAGCTTTCCGGCGCCACCGGGCGCATCAAGCCTCCGGTGGCGTCATTTCGGATCTCAAATCGAAAGGAGATGGTTCAAATGCTTGGTCTGGTAACCCGTCACTGGTGGGTGTTCGCGATCCGGGGGATCGCCGCGATCGTGTTCGGCATCGTCGCTTTCATCCGGCCGGACACGACGCTCGCGGCGCTCGTGTTCCTCTTCGGCGCCTACGTCCTCGTCGACGGCGTCTCCATGCTCGCGGCGCTCGTTCGCGGCGACGCAGTCGCGCGGAGCCATGCGTGGGCCGTGGCGATCATGGGCGTGCTCGGAATCGCCGCTGGTGTCGCCACGTTCATGTGGCCGGGGCTGACGGCCCTGTCGCTGCTCTACCTCGTCGCCTTCTGGGCGGTCGCGATGGGCGGCTTGCAGGTCATCGCGGCCGTCGTCCTCCGGCGCGAGCTCGAAGGCGAGTTCTGGATGGCGCTCGGTGGCATCGCGTCGATCGTGTTCGGCGCGTTCCTCGTGGTCTTCCCGGGCGAGGGTCTGCTCTCGCTGGTGTGGCTCGTCGGGGTCTGGTCGGTCGTGTTCGGGGTCTCGAACCTCGGCCTCGCGTATCGGCTCCGTGGGATCGCCGCGGCGCTGCCAAAGCAGGCGGCGGCGCACTGACCCTGTTCAGCCGCGGTCGTCCGCGAGGGCTCCACGGCCTGACGACCGCGTGGACCGGACAGCGGCGTGTGGGAGCGGCGGGAACGCCGCTCCCAGTGCTGTACCCGGGACCGCCTGCCACATCGGCGAGACCTGCCCAATCATCGGCTCGGACGGCTTCAGGTGGCGGTCGACGTGATGCGTCGTGGATCGGCCGCTTCGACACCCCGGAGCTGGGGGAGGACATCGCGGCCCAGGGCCTCGAGCGAATCCGTGTCATCAGCGTCGCCGACGCTCAGGATGACGTGCTGGACGCCGGCCTCGGCGAGGCGTCCGAAGCGCTCGACGAGCTGGTCCGGGCTCTCCTGCTGCCGCCCCCAGGCCGCGCCCCGGTCGGTCAGCGCGACGCCCTGGAGGTTTGACCGCTCGATCTCGGCGAAGTCGCGCCCGACGGCCGCGCAGTGCTCGGCCAGGATCGCGTACTTCGGCACGAGCTGCTCGGGCCCGCCGAACAGGTTCGACGCGTCGGCATACTCGGCCACCAGTCGGAGCGTCCGCTTCTCACCACCGCCGCCGATCATGATCGGCACCCGCGGCCGGGAGATCGACTGGGGCACGTTGAGCAGGCGACTGGCGTGGAATCGGCGACCCTGGAAGTCCTCCTCGGAGCCACGCTCGCCCTGCCACATCCCGTGGGCGATCTTGAGCGCGTCCTCGAGCTGGTCAAATCGCTCGCCGAGGGGCGGGAACGGGAACCCGAGGCCCTCCGATTCGGCCTGGTTCCAGCCGGCGCCGATGCCCAGCCAGGCCCGCCCGCCGGAGAGCACGTCGAGCGTCGTCGCCGCCTTGATCCACAGGCCCGGGTTCCGGTAGTGGACGCCGCCGACCATCAACCCGAGCCGCGCGCGCTTTG
>DASUPH010000283.1:0-4533 GCA_036276275.1 Candidatus Limnocylindrales bacterium | reverse complement strand
AACCCGGGCAAGTACGACGTCGCCTACTCGATCGCCGGCGACGACAAGTACGGTGTCTACTTCGGCAAGGGCAAGGCCGATGTCGGCACCGCCCTGACCGCGGCCCTCAAGGCCCTCAAGGACGACGGGTCGCTCGACACGATCGCGAAGAAGTACAACCTCGATCCGGCGAATCTGAGCGTCATCAAGTAGCCCGGGAGGAGGCGGCCGCACGCTTGAGCGGGCGGCCGCCCCGGACCCAGGAACCGTCGATGAACTTCGACTCCGAGGTCTTCCTCACGGCCCTGACATCGCAGGGCTTCCGGGACGGAGCCGTGATCGCGATCGCGCTGACGGTCGTCTCGCAGCTGACGGCCGTCGCGATCGGGCTCATCCTGGCCGTGATGCGGGAGAGCCGTCTGCGGCTCCTCCGGGGCGCGAGCTGGACCTACGTCTGGATCTTCCGGGCGATCCCCACCCTCGTCCAGCTGTTGTTCGTGTGGAATGCCCTGCCGCAGCTCTTTCCGGTCCTCAAGGAGGAGTGGTTCAGCGCCTTCATCGCCGCGTGGCTCGCCCTGTCGATGAACGAGGGCGCCTACATGGCCGAGATCATCCGGGGCGGTCTGCTCGCGGTCGACGAGGGCCAGCAGTTGGCGGCACGGGCTCTCGGCATGACTCCCTTCAGCGTCTTCCGCCGGGTCGTCCTGCCGCAGGTCGTCCGGGTGATCATCCCGCCGACCGCCAACGAGTTCATCACGATGCTCAAGATCACGAGCCTCGCCAGCGCGATCTCCCTCCGCGAGCTCCTGACGTACACGCAGCAGGAGATCTCGATCACGTTCCGGTTCGCCGAGTTCTATGCCGCCGCGGCGATCTACTACCTCGTGATCGTGAGCGTGTTCATGGCCCTCCAGGCCGTTCTCGAGCGGCGGTTCCTGTGGTCCTCCCAGCGCGGCGGCGCGGGGCGCTTGTCGACCGCCCTGCGGGGGATGGGCGCCCGATGACGGACTCCGAACAGAAGTTGCTGCTGGACCCGGCGCTGCTCGGGTCAGCTGACATGCCGGGGGCGCCGGGGGCGACCGGCCCGCTCCTGGAAGCCGTCGAGATCCGCAAGCGATACGGCCGGAACGAGGTGCTCCGCGGCGTCAGCTTCGGCGTCGAGCGGGGCGACGTGAAAGCGGTCCTCGGGCCGTCCGGTTCGGGCAAGAGCACGATGCTCCGCTGTCTCGCCCTGCTCGAGCCGATCGACGGAGGCGAGGTCCGCCTCGAGGGTCGGACGATCGGGGTCCGCCAGTCGGGCTCGCGGAGCGTCCGTCTCCCGGAGCGCGAGCTGGCCCACCAGCGCTCGGAGATCGGCATGGTGTTCCAGCGCTTCAACCTGTTCCCGCACCTGACCGCCACCGGCAACGTCATGCTCGGGCTGACGGAGGTTCGTCACCGGTCGAAGGCCGAAGCGGGCCGGATCGCCGGCGACATCCTCGAGCGGGTCGGCCTGGGACCGCGCGCCGGCTTCTATCCGAGCGAGCTGTCCGGCGGGCAGCAGCAGCGGGTCGCGATCGCCCGGGCGCTCGTGATGAACCCCAAGGTCATGCTGTTCGACGAACCAACTTCGGCGCTGGATCCCGAGCTCGTCGGCGAGGTCCTGGCGGTCATGGAGGAACTCGCGCGCGAGGGCATGACGATGGTCGTCGTGACCCACGAGGTCGGCTTTGCGAAGAAGGTCGCCGACCGCGTGATCATGATGGACGAGGGCGAGATCATCGAGGACGGGACCCCCGACGAGTTCTTCGGCAGCCCGCGCCACGAACGCACGCGCCGGTTCCTCGAAGCGGTCCATTGAGCGGTCGCCGCGGGCTGCCGGCCCGCCAGAGGCCGCATCCGGATGACTCGGGCTAGATTGCCTCGAGGTATGCCTGCTCGCCGTGGAGTGACTCGTCGAGGCCGGCCGCCTCGGCCGCCTCGTCGACCCGGACCCTCGTCACCTTGTCGATGAGCCAGAGCATCGCCCACGTGAACGCGAAGGCCCAGACGACCGCCAGGACGACCGCGCCGAGCTCGGCGACGAAGAAGCCCGGATTGCCGTAGAGCAGCCCGTCGGTGCCGGCCGGGTTGAAGGCCTTCGTCGCGAACAGGCCGAGCATCACGATGCCGAGCGTGCCGCCGACGCCGTGGACACCCCACACGTCGAGGGCGTCGTCGAGGTGGAGCCGGTTCTTGAGCGCGACGGCGACGTAGCAGACGCCGCCGGCGGCACATCCGATGATGATCGCGGTCACGGGCGAGACATAGCCTGCCGCGGGCGTGATCGTGGCCAGCCCGGCGACTGCCCCGGTCAGGAGTCCGAGGAACTTCGGTCGGCCGGTCACGCGCCAGTCGATGGCCAGCCAGACCATCGCCGCGAACGATGCGGCCACGTCGGTGTTGAGGAACGCGACCGCCGTCACGGAATCGACCCGGAACTCGCTCCCGGCGTTGAAGCCGTACCAGCCGAACCACAGGAGGCCCGTGCCCAGCGCCACCAGCGGGATGCTGTGGGCGCCGCCATCGACGCTTCGGCGGCGCCCCACGTAGAGCACCGACGCGAGGGCGGCCGTTCCCGCGATCGCGTGGACGACGATCCCCCCGGCGAAGTCGAGCACGCCCCGTTCGGCCAGGAAGCCGCCGCCCCAGATCATGTGGACGAACGGGAAGTAGACGAAGAGGAGCCATCCGGTCAGGAACAGCATGTAGGCCTTGAACGTGACCCGGTTGGCAAAGGCCCCGGTGATCAGGGCCGGCGTGATGATCGCGAACATCATCTGGTAGGCGATGAAGACGATGACCGGGATCGTGTCGTTGAGGGTCGAGGGCGTGTCGAGCGTCACGCCGTTGAGGAACGCCAGGTCGAGATCGCCGACGATCCCGCCCTTGCCCCCGCTGAAACACAGCGAGTAGCCGACGACGACCCACAGGACCGTCGTCCAGCCCATCGAGACATAGCTCTGGATCATGATCCCGAGCACGTTCTTGCGGCTGACGAGCCCGCCGTAGAAGAAGGCCAGGCCCGGTGTCATCAACATCACGAGGCTCGTGCACAGGAGCATGAACCCGGTGTTGCCCGTATCCAGGTTCGCCACGATCCCTCCTCCTTCGCCTGACGCGACGCCTCGGTCAGCGCTCCCCGGTGCCCGTTTCCGGGCGGCTTGCCCAATAGGCCCGCCAGCCGCCGTGATCGGAGATGTCGAGGTGACGCTCGGCAAGCTCCCGCGGATAGAGGATCCCGGGCACGATACGCCCGTCGGCGAGATTGACCGGACCCCGGTAGAGGCCGGGAGGCTCGCCCGCCTCCACCCGCTGCCACACGTCGTCCGGGACGCGGTAGATCTCGCCGGCGACGGACACGCCGCCCTCCCGCACGAGGAACATGCCCGGATGGACGTCGCCGATCGAGTGGATCCGATAGGTGGGCGCGGTCTCAGCCTCCTCGACGAACTCGGCGCCGTCGAGGTTGGCGTGGAGAGCGAGCCCGCGCATGAGCGTTCCGTTGACGAACAGCAGATCCGAACCCACAGCGCCTCCGCGTTGGTGGGCAGCCGGGCGGCTCGGGGTTGCCGCCCGCTGCGGGATGGAAACTCAGACGGGAGCGGCGGCCGGCTCGGCCTCCGGCGGGGTGGTGATGGCTTCCCTGAACTCGGCAACCGTCGCATGGCCCTCGCGATCGGCGACGGCCCGGATCACGACCGCGCCGCGGAGGCAGCCGATCCAGACTTCGTTCGGGGCCCTTGGACGCATATTCCGCATAGGACGCATATTCCGCGACGGGCATCGGAATTGGAGGGGGTGTTTCGCGCACGAGGTCCATCCGCCGTGTTCGCGCCCCTTGCCGATCGTGATCTTCTGGGTAAGGCCCGTTGAACTTTTTCAACGTCAGCCCGATACTCTCCCGATGCCAACCCACGCAGCGGGAGTGATCAGCATGATTTCCAGGTTCCGTCGGCTTGCGGCGACCGCCGTCGCCGTCGTCATCCTCGGCTCGCTCGGCGCCACGACCGCGATGGCCGGTGCCCCGGAGCGCGTCGTCGAGGAGGTCCACATCGCCGGGACCTTCCCGGCGGGGACTCGTTGCCCCTTCGAGGTGGAGCGAACCATCGATGGGACGCTCGTGACGACGACGTTCACCGGGCCCGACGGCCTCACGACGGAGATGCGGAGCTTCAAGGACGGCAAGATCGTCTATCGCAACCCGGCCAACGGCAAGACGCTGACCGCCGTCCTCGCCGGTCCGGTCGTGACCCGGGACAACGGCGACGGCACCTCGACGATCCGGATCCCCGGCAACGACCAGCGCTACACCGCGCCAGGGCTGGGGTTCATCGTCGGCAACACCGGCCTGTACATCGAGACGTTCGACACCGCGACCGGCGCGACCCTTTCGGTCGACAAGACGGCCGGGCACCAGGACGGGACGCCGTTCCCCGCACTCTGCGTCGGCCTCGAGTAGGTCCAGTCAGGCGATCGGGCCGGGCCGCGACCGCCTCGGGTCGTTGGCCCGGCCCGGACCCGGGTAGCGGCTCG
>DASUPH010000282.1:0-2427 GCA_036276275.1 Candidatus Limnocylindrales bacterium | reverse complement strand
GGAGGATGCGACCGCGGCCATCGCTGCAGTCGACGGGCCATTCATCGTCGAGGAGCGCCTGTCCGGGTCCGAGGCGAGCGTGATCGCGATCTGCGACGGCCGCGACGCCCTGGGCCTGCCGATCGCACGTGATCACAAGCGGCTCGGCGACGGCGACGTCGGGCCCAATACGGGCGGCATGGGCGCCTACTCGCCGCTGCCGGACATCCCCGATGAGGCCGCGGACGAGATCATCGAGCGATTTCACCGACCGGTTCTCGCCGAGCTCGCCCGCCGTGGAACCCCCTTCCGCGGAGCGCTCTACGCGGGACTGATGCTGACAGATGCCGGCCCCCGCCTCCTCGAATTCAACGCCCGATTCGGTGATCCGGAGACCCAGGTCATCCTGCCCCGACTGGCCGTGCCGCTCGGGCCGCTCCTGCTTGCCGCCGCCCGCCGATCGCTGGGCGACGCACGTCGAATGCTCGCCGGCGCGTCTCGCCTCCCGGCTCTGCCGAGCGCGACCGTCGGGATCGTCCTCACGTCCGAGTGGTATCCCGGGGAGCCGGACGAGGTCCCGACTGATCGACGGATCACGGCCCTGGATGACGACGGGACGCTGCCGGATGCGCCGGACGTGCTCGTCTTCCATTCCGGCTCGTTCCACGAGCTGCCGGGGACGTTTCTGGCAACCGGCGGGCGGATTCTCACGGTTGTCGGGCAGGGCCCAGACCTCGCGACGGCTCGCGCGGCTGCCGAGCGGGCAGCAGATCGCGTCGCGTGGCCCGGCATGCAGCGCCGCCATGACATCGCCGCGTATCCGCCTCAGCCGGTCGCGGTCGCCCGATGATCCGCCGTTACACGCTTCCCGAGATGGGCGCCCTCTGGACGGACGAGGCGCGTTTCGAGCGGATGCTCAGGGTCGAGCTCGCGGTCAGCCGGGCCCAGTCGGCGCGAGGCGTCGTCCCGCCGGAGGCGCTCGCCCTCATCGAGGCCCGCGCGGCCGTCGATCCGGACCGGATCGCCGAGATCGAGCGGACGACCGATCACGACGTGATCGCATTCGTCAGCCAGGTTGCCGAGACGATCGGGCCCGAGGGACGCTTCCTCCATCTCGGCCTGACGAGCAGTGATGTCGTCGACACGGCCCTGGCCCTCCAGCTGCGCGACGCCGGCGAGATCCTCGTCCGCGACTGCGATCGACTCCTGGCCACGCTGATTGCCCGCGCCCGCAGCGAGTCGGACACGCTGATGATGGGTCGGACCCACAGCGTCCATGCCGAGCCGATCACGTTCGGGCTCAAGCTCGCCGGCTGGGCATTCGAGCTCGATCGCGGCCGACGGCGCCTCGTGGTCGCCCTCGACGAGATCGCGACCGGCAAGATCTCGGGGCCCGTCGGGACATACAGCCATCTCGGACCGGACGTCGAGGCGGAGGTCCTCGCCGAGCTCGGCCTCCACGCCGACCCAGCCAGCACCCAGATCGTCCAGCGCGATCGACACGCGGCGCTGCTCACCGCGATCGCCATCCTCGGCGGCTCCCTCGAGCGGTTCGCGACCGAGATCCGGAACCTCCAGCACACCGAGATCGGCGAGGTCATGGAACCGTTCAAGAGCGGCCAGAAGGGCTCGAGCGTCATGCCCCACAAGCGCAACCCGATCCTCTCGGAGCGGATCGCGGGGCTCGCCCGTCTCCTGCGCGGCTACGCCGGCACCGCCCTCGAGGACCAGCCGCTCTGGCACGAGCGCGACATCAGCCACAGCAGCGCCGAGCGGGTGATCCTGCCCGACGCGACGATCGTCCTCGACTACATGCTCGTCCGGATGAACGGCCTCGTCGAAGGTCTCGTCGTCCGCGGCGAGCGGATGCGTGAGAACATCGAGCGCGGACTGGGCCTCCATGCGAGCGGCCGCGTCCTGGGATCGCTGGTCGAGCGGGGCGGCATGACCCGCGAGGCGGCCTATGCCGTCGTCCAGCGGGCCGCGCTCCGAGCGTCCGACGAGCGGGCCCCGCTCCGCGAGCTGCTCGCGGTCGACGGCGAGGTCGCCCGGCGGCTCAGCCTGACCGAGCTCGACGCGTGCTTCGACGACACCGCGTTCCTCCGCCACGTCCCCGCCGTCATCGCCCGTCTCGACAGCCTGGAGGCCCACCTCGATGCCGCTCGCTGAAACGTTCCTCCGCTCCGGCAAGGTCCGCGACCTGTATGCGGTCGGGGAGGACCAGTTGCTGCTCGTCGCCTCGGACCGCCTCTCGGCATTCGACGTCGTCCTGCCGACCGCGATCCCCGACAAGGGCCGCGTCCTGACCGGGCTGTCGCGGTTCTGGTTCGAGCGGACCGCCGATCTCGTCGCCAACCATCTCGTCGGCGTCGCGCCCGAGGAGATCCCGGGCGGCGTCTCGGATGCGGGCGAGGCCGACGACCTGCGCGGGCGGATGATGCTCTGCCG